>JAFDFV010000149.1 GCA_019309665.1 Deltaproteobacteria bacterium
CGAACCCAGCAGATATTGGATAACTGTCTGAAATGTTTTGGTCATTTGATATTCGAAATTAGATATTGTTTCGACCATTTTTATAAGATCAGCCGATATTCAGATTTCGGATTTTAAAGTCCCCAGAAACTCCTAATATTAAAGCTTTAGCACCGATTTTGACGTTTCCTTGCCCTTAATATTTTTGCTCTTGTTTATCGTAATGTACTTTAGTTATACTTTTTACGACTGCACCTTTGATCTGTCAATGATTTTGCTTGATATTTCTTTACTTAATCTTTAAGAATATATTTGATTTTCTATATATTTTTTTGATAGCTTAGCAAATTAAACGAAAGGCTTTTATATTTATGTATGTAATTGGGTATCTGTTAATGGCAATCGCAAAGGTTCTTGACCTTGTTTTACTTCTATTCATGTGGATTGTTATAGCAAGAGCCATACTCTCCTGGGTTAATCCGGATCCCTTCAATCCTATTGTTCGTTTTATCCATAATGTTACAGAACCTGTTTTATATCGCGTTCGAGCATTCATACCTGTTAGTTTCGGAGGTATTGATTTCTCTCCAATTATTGTCTTGCTCGGAGTGATTTTCTTACGAACTTTTGTTGTAAGCAGCTTAATAAGACTGTCTGCTAATATATTATAATATAGGTGATATAATGAAAACTACAGCACTTGATATTCAACAACAGCAGTTCAAGGTTAGATTTAGAGGATTTGATATTCGTGAGGTAGATAAATTCCTTGAACAAATTGCCGATTCTTTTGCTTCATTGCAGCATGAAAACGTGAGCCTGCATGAGAAGATTAGAATGCTAAAGCTTGAAAGTCAGGGATACAAGGAGCGCGAAGAAACCTTTAAGCGCGCTATGCTTAATTCTCAGAAAGTCCTTGAGCAGATGAAAAAAAATGCTCGAAAATCATCTGAATTAGTCATAGCTGAGGCAGAAGTCAGAGCGGAAAAAATACTCAACAGAGCACATAGCAGGCTGGCGCAGTTGCATGAAGATATAGCTGAACTTAAAAGACAGCGCATGCAAATCGAAGTTCAAATCCGTTCTGTAATAGAGTCTCATTCAAAACTTCTTGAAATAGGAAAAGAAAGTATGGAAACATCGGATGAAGAAGACTCTAAATTGAAATTACTAAAAAAATGTAACTATTCAGGTGGATAGGCTGGAGTAGCAAATGGCAAAAATAGACGCGTTTTTCAAGTTGATGAATGAGCAGGGCGCTTCAGACCTTCATCTTGTTGCAGGACAACCACCGGCACTCAGAATAAGAGGAGATATAGAAAGGGTCAAATATAAGATACTGGATACTGATGAGCTGAAAAGCATGCTCTATGAGATTGCGCCCGAAGACAAGATCAAGATATTTGAAGAGACGGGAGATGTTGACTTCGGCTATGAAATACCTGGCCTTGCCAGATACCGGGCAAATTTTTTTATGCAGAAAAATGGCGCTGCTGCAGTTTTTAGGGAAATTCCAGCTACAATATTGACCGCTGAACAGCTTGGCCTTCCTTCTGTAATACCCAAGCTGGCATTACTTCCAAGAGGTCTCGTCGTAGTAACAGGTCCTACAGGTAGCGGCAAATCGACCACATTGGCAGCAATAATTGATGTGGCAAACCATAGCCGTAAAGATCATATAATTACTGTCGAAGATCCAGTCGAATTTGTTCATAAAAGCAAGGCTTGTATTGTAAACCACCGTGAGGTTGGTCTTCATACCAAGTCATTTAGCGCAGCCTTGCGTGGCGCTCTACGTGAGGATCCGGACATTATTCTGGTTGGTGAAATGAGGGACCTTGAAACTATATCACTTGCCATAGAAGCCGCATCTACAGGACATCTTGTTTTCGGCACATTGCATACTTCCAGCGCTGCTAAAACAGTTGATCGTATTATTGAGGTCTTTCCTGCAAGCGAACAGTCACAGATACGTTCCACGCTTTCTGACGGACTCAGAGCTATCATAGCACAGGTACTGTTTAAGAGAATTGACAAGGAGGGGCGTTGTGCCGCTCTTGAAATATTGATTGCAACTCCTGCGGTTAGAAATCTGATAAGAGAAGCAAAAACCTATCAAATTGCTTCGATGATTCAGACAGGAAAGAAATACGGTATGCAGCTTTTAGATGACGCTATAATGGGAATGTGTACCAAAAGGATGATAAGTCCTGAAGAAGCTTACGCAAAAGCTAATGATAAGGCAAAATTCAGGCCTCTTCTGAAGAAACCCCCAACAGATTTCACCGAAGCATAATTGTAGCCGTTAACGGTTAACGGTTCACAGTTAACGGTTGATTGAAACATAAAGGCGAAAGGCCTTGATGCTAAACTGAGAACTCAAGTTTATATTGCATGTGAAGTTAAAATATTTTCTAAGAAAATTCAAAAGTTGGTATTTCTGATTAAAATGCTTTAGGCTTGCATAATTCAATAAAAAAACCGTGAACCGTAAACTGATAACCGTGAACCGTTACGCATAATTTTTAGAGATAGGTTATTTCATGAAAAAGCAGGAAATCGACCACATACTTACCAGGATGCTTGATGCATTCGGCAATGTCTCAGACCTTAACATCACTTCCGGCAGGCCGTTTCAGGTAGAGAGTTCGGGCGAGCTTACCGGGGTAGAGATGGATCCTCCTTTTCATGAACTCACACCGTTTCAGACTGAAATTTTTGCTCTGAACCTGATTAACCAGGACAGACGTCTTACAGATATCCTTTTAAGAGAGGGATCGTGCGATCTGTCTTATGAACTTCCAGGCAAAGCACGTTTCAGGGTGAATATCTTTTCTCAGCAAAGCAACTACTCCATTGTCCTCCGAAAACTCGAAACCAAAATTCCAACCTGCAAGGAACTGGCGCTTCCCGAGGCATTCTACAAGCTGGCCCAGGAAAAAAACGGTATTATTCTGGTGACCGGTTCCACAGGAAGCGGAAAATCTACTTCTCTGGCCGGAGTACTTAATGAAATTAACGAAATCAAATCAGTCCACATAGTAACGCTCGAAGACCCTGTGGAATTTCAGCACCCGCACAAAAAGGCTACTTTCAACCAGAGGGAGATGGGTACCGATTTCGATAGTTTTGGCGGCGGTTTAAGGGCCGCTCTCCGCCAGGCTCCAAAGGTAATACTGGTCGGCGAGATGCGTGACAGGGAAACTGTTGATATCGGCCTCAGCGCAGCCGAGACAGGCCATCTGGTATTAAGCACTCTCCACACAGTGGACGCTGGGCAGACTATTAACCGCATTCTTGGTATGTTCAATACCGAAGACGAGAACCAAATTCGCATCCGGCTTGCCGATACGGTCCGCTGGATCGTGTGCCAAAGACTTCTTCCCAAAGTAGGCGGCGGTCGCGTGGCGGCTTTTGAGATCATGGGATCCAACCTCAGGACTAAGGATACGATTTTGCACGGAGAATCCGAAGGAAAAACATTTTACGAAATCGTACAGGCAGGAAAGGCCTTCGGTATGATCACTTTTGATGATTACATCATAAATTTGTACGAAAAGGGTCTCATTACCGAAGAGACAGCTATAGCTTATGCTTCCCGTAAGGGTATAGTTGGCCGTGGAATCGACTCGGTAAAAAGCGCCCGTGGCGAGACTACTACCGATATCGAGGATCTGGAAGTGGACATAGATTATAGAAAAAACAAGTAAGAGACGAAGATTATGGAAGTTATATGCAAACAGTGTCAGAGTAAGTTCAAAATTCCGAATGAAAAAATTCCAAAAGGGAGAGTCTTCTCGCTCACCTGCCCAAAGTGCAATAATAAAATTTCCATAGACACCCGGCCCGTTGCTTCTTCATCGCCCGAAAAGACCCAGGCTGTAACCGCCAAACCGAAACCTGGCCAGGAAAAGACAATATTTGACGAGGTAGTTTCCGGCACTTATAACGCTTCCGAAAAACCCTTTGATTTTGTGGAAGAAGGAGTTGAAACAGCTCTATTATGTGAAACAAATCCTGCCATCCTGCCCAAAATCAAACTATCTCTAAAAAATATGGGATATCATACTACAGAAGCCCAGTCAGCATTAGATGCCCTTAAACAAATGCGCTTTCATGTTTTCGATGTGGTGGTTCTCAACGAAAAATTCGACGCCCATAATCCTGATGAAAATAATGTACTTAAGTATCTGAAACAGTTGTCTATGGACGTACGTCGTAATATTTTCGCAGTCCTTATAACTGACCGGTTCCGAACAATGGATAATATGGCGGCATTTCACAAAAGTGTTAATATGGTGGTAAATCTAAATAATATCGAGGAAATAGAAAAAATACTAAAGAGCGGTATTACTGATAACACAATATTCTATCAGGTCTTTAAGGAATCGCTTGCAAAAATCGGCAAAGTTTAATTATTTTTACCTTTCCCAATTTTTTCGTATATAATGCGCAGCCCTTCAAGAGTCAGTAAGGGTTCAACCTCTTCTATGCTGTCACAAACATCAGCCATGATATCTGAAAAACCCCCTGTGGTAATCACTTTGGGAGCAGTGCCCATTTCAATCTTCATTCGCCTTACTATTCCATCCACAAGACCTGCATATCCATAAATAATACCAGACCTTATGCTGCTTGCCGTATCTTTACCTATAATTTTTTCAGGGTAAGAAAATATCTCAACCCTTGGAAGTTTGGATGCCTTTAAGAACAGAGCTTCAGCGGAAATCATGATTCCGGGGCATATTGCTCCACCCAGGTACTCACCATCTTCTGAAATTGCATCAAAGGTTGTTGCCGTACCAAAATCAACTACAATCAGGCTGGTTTTATACTTTTCAAATGCAGCAACTGAATTGGCAATTCTGTCTGCCCCCACCTCATCAGGATTATTGTAAAGTATCGGCATGATATTGACAGACTTTGCATCTACCCATAATGGATGCCGACCTAAGTATTTACGGCAAAAAGAATCAAGAATGCCTACCAAAGGCAAAACAACGCAGGAAATGACAATGCTGCTGATATCTTTAGATTTTATATCACTTCCCGTAAAAAGATTGACTGCGATAACATTGAATTCATCTTCCGTTATTGTATTTACAGTTCTTATTCTCCAGTCTTTTACCAGTTCCTTGCCATTGTAAATACCAATTACGGTGTCTGTATTTCCAACATCTATAACGAGAAGCATACTCAGGGTTATTGGGTTCAAAGTTCAGGGTTTAAATCAGCGAACCTTCGGTGCGGACATTAAAGTGCCTAAAGTTAAGGAATGCGTCTTCGGCGCTACCAATTTTAACTTTATTTCAGGCTGAAGTTATAATTAAGCTCTAAAGATATATATAGCACGCCAAAGGCGTACCACAACTTTAGGCATTTTAGGCACTCTATCTCACTAACGTTATAAACTAAATTATGCTTTAAAAAATAGCGAAAGGTGTAATTATGGACGAAGACCATCTATTTTTACTGTAAATATTTCTGGTTTTACCCATACAAGGATAGTTTTAACAGGCAAAATTATTGACGCATGTTTAACATAAACACCTGGTTTTAATCCTTTAAGATCTACGCAGACTTCCAATCCATTGTCTTGATAAAACTTTTCAAGTACATTAACAGGGCCTTTTATTTCAATATCTATAACAGGAGGTGTAATACTGAATGTGTAAGTAGAATCTTTCCCTTTAACAGGAATATTTTTAAATTCTCTTGCCACAATTTGTTCTTCAATAAATACTTCGGCGAGAATGATTCCTGAAAAAGAAATAATATCAAGACATCCAGGCAGATCAAGCGATATCTCCTTTTTAAAGGATTCTGACAGCCCGTTAACATCAATAGGCTTTGTAAATATTTTTTCAATTGATCCAAGAATATTTTCAGGACCTTTCAATATTACTGAGGATGGCCTGGTAACCGCATATGTAAAAAAACCAGGAGCCGGTTTGCCTGAAAAAGAAACTATAACCGGCAACTCTTTTTTAAGCTCTTTTTCAACTTTTACAATCAAAAAGGACGGAGTTATATTTATAATAGAGATTCCACTGGGAAGTTTAATACCATCTTTTCTTATTGGAATATTGTTGACTCCTTCATTTATATCAGAAAGATCAAGCAAATATCGGGACTTGATTTTAGAAAGAGTTTTAACCAATGATTCAGGGCACCTGATACGTACTTCTATTCCTTTTAATGGAGGGTCGGTTATTGATAACCCGTCAGGGATTTTACCAAGATCTATTGGGATGAATATATCTGTTTCTTGAAAAGGTGAGTCATGCCATAGTAAAAAAAAGCAACTAACTAAAAAAAAACACAGAATAACCCATTTAATGATTCTGTGACGAAAAATAGACAAAAAATTATGATTTATCATAGCGAACGCTTCTAATTGAATCAATCAGTTCCAATGTCGAACGTGCCCTACCAACGTCATGAACCCTTACAATGTGAGCGCCTTTTAAAACCGCAGCGGCAATCGCTGCCTGAGTTCCTGTTTCAAGCTCCGGCATTTCAAGTCTGGTATCAACGTCGCGGATGCCCTCAAGAATATTTCGAATAAATGATTTTCTTGAAGGCCCTATCAAAATAGGATTATTCAGAGTTTTAAATTTATTCAGATACTTAATTATAAGAAGATTATGTTCAACTGTCTTGCCGAACCCAATTCCAGGATCTATTATTATTTTAGACCTTGCAATTCCGTTTTTTTCAGCTCTGTCAATTGCTTTTTCAAGAAATTCTTTGATCTCTTCTATAAGATGGTCATAGTGAGGAGAAACCTGCATTGTTTTTGGAGCGCCCTTCATGTGCATAATTACTACCGGAACTCCATATTTTGCTGCAACGCCCATCATATCAGGATCACTATACATGGCGCTTATATCGTTGATAATAGAGGCACCGGATTCAATAGCCTCTCTCGCCATACTTGCCTTTGTTGTATCAATTGAGATAGGAATTGAAACACGTTTCGCAAGTTTTTCAATAACCGGCAAAACACGCCGACCCTCCTCTTCAATAGATACAGGCTCGGAAAATGGCCGTGTGGATTCGCCTCCTATGTCAATTATATCAGCGCCGGCCTCAGCCAGTTTTTCGCCGTGAGCCACCGCTGCATCACATGAAAAAAAAAGCCCTCCATCTGAAAAAGAATCAGGGGTCACATTTAAAATACCCATAATACACGTACGATTACCGAACGAAAGGCTGTGAGACCCCCATGAAAGTTTATATGATTTCATAGCATCTTTCAAAACAGAGCAAAAGTAGTTGACACTTTTTTAACCTTGTACGATCACACAACAATAAGTGCCTAAAGTGAGCTAAAGTGCCTAAAGTTAATGGAGCGAAGCGACTCCATAACTTTAGGCACTTTAACATACTTTAGCTCACTTTAGGCACTTTATATCATGAAAGCTCAATATCCGGTCGCATGGAACGAATTAGATCATCAAGCTCATCTCCTTTGACGGTTTCCTTTTCAAGCAGAAGTTCAGCCAACTTATGGAGGATATCTATATTCTCTTTCAAAATTTCTTTTGCGCGTTTGTATGAATTCTTTATCAGAATAGTTACTTCTTCATCAATTTTTCTGGCTGTTTCTTCGGAATAATCTCTTGGGTGTGATATTTCACGACCCAGAAAAACCTGTTCTTCACCCTTGCCATAAGAAAGCGGTCCCAGCTCTTCACTCATGCCCCATAACCGCACCATTTGCTGGGCAATATCCGTCGCCTGTTTGATATCGTTGGCTGCCCCTGTGCTTATACGGTTAAAAATAATATCTTCTGCAACTCTTCCTCCAAAGGAAACGGTCAACTCGTTTTCCAACTGATCCTTAAATTTAAAATCTCTCTCCTCTGGTAAAAACCAGGTAATACCCGCTGCGCGTCCCCTTGGAATAATTGTAATTTTGTTAACCGGATCCGCTCCCGGCAGGAAACGAGATACAAGAGCATGGCCGCCTTCGTGATATGCCGTTACTTTCCTGTCCTCCTCCCTTACTACTTTAGATTTGCGCTCAAGCCCCATCCGGAAAATCCCGGTGTTCCCTTTGAAAGAATAATTGGGGACACATCGGATGCAATTGGTGTTTTCTTCATGTGAACTTTAAGAATTTCTTCACGGCCTTTAATATCCGGAAGTGAAACAACGACCTGTCGGTCAGAAGTTGATTTAAAGTCTGTTCTCTTTCGTCATGTCCTCCACCGAGACCAGCTCCTCTGTGCCTTCCAACGGCATCTAGCTCATCAATAAAGATAATGCACGGAGCGTTCTTTTTACCCTGGACAAAAAGATCTCTTACACGCGATGCCCCAACCCCGACAAACATCTCAACAAAATCAGAACCGCTTATACTAAAAAAAGGCACCCCGGCTTCGCCGGCAATAGCTCGCGCCAAAAGAGTTTTTCCTGTTCCCGGCGGTCCCATAAGAAGAACCCCTTTAGGTATTCGTCCACCAAGACGTGTAAACTTCTTGGGTTCTTTGAGAAAATCAATAATTTCTCCCAATTCTTCCTTTGCTTCATCAATTCCGGCAACATCTTCAAAGGTTACTTTAGGAGCCTGGTCTGATTGAAGACGAGCACGACTCTTCCCGAATGAAAGCGCCTTGCCGCCACCAGCCTGCATTTGACGCATAAAAAATATCCAGATTCCAATGAGTACAATCATAGGAAGCCATGAAACAAGAAGAGACATGTACCAGGGTGACTCTGATGGTGGCTTTGCATTAATGGCTACGCCCTTTTGCCTGAGCATCTTGATAAGATCGCTGTCCTGAGGCGCAAACACTTTAAAACGATTACGGTTTATATCTGTTACAAAGAGTTCCTGGCCTTGAATAACGACCCCTTCAATTCGCTCTTCATCGACCATTGCAAGAAATTCCGTATAGCTAATTTTTTCTTCAGGCAATTGCTGCTGATTAAAAAGATTATAAAGCATTATCATCAGCAGCGTAATGACAAGCCATAAAGCAATGTTTTTATAAAATGGGTTCAAAAGACATTTCCTCCAAAAATTTATTGTAAACGTTCCATCATATTAATCATAATTGCATATTAGGCAAGAAAAACTTCAGGACCACGTTATTTAAGCTGATAACCTCCTGAATTCACAAAAATTGCTTACTTATTCAATTTTCAATAAATTCGAAGCTCGAAGCTCGAAGCTCGAAATCCGAAACAAATACGAATGACCAAAATTCAAAATTTCAAACATGGTGGAGCGCCATAGATATTGCATAAGTGCCTGACATGTTTTGGTCATTTGAAGTATATTTCTTGTTGATTGTTTTACTTTAAAAAAATCATCTATTCTGTAACCGACAACCCACATTATTTTTTCATGACTAAGCAGTATCGGGCATTTAGCGCGCTGAGCTCTTGTAACCTTATTATTAATAAAGTATTTTTTTACCTTCTGTGTCCCTGACATACCAAATGGTTGAAACCTGTCACCAGGTCGAAAGTTTCTTAAAACCAAAGGGAAACTAAGTTTATCCATATCAAAAAAAGCAATATTATGTCCAGCGCAACGGATATCTGACAAATCTTCAATGTCAATCTTAGAAAATTCAATATTTAAACCAAGTTCCTTAATTAATAAGTATCTGGGAAATATCTCTTCTTTGAAGCCGGCTTCAGGTTTTAATATCCTGTATTCAAATGAAAGTTTATTCTCATCTCTTAATTTCTTGTCCAGGTCACGCAATACCATTTTTTCCCTTGAAAAGGAAACAGTATCTTCATCTCGTTTAATCCAAATACGATCGGGAAGGTCGATATGGCCAAAAGCATGTCCGCTATTTAAAAGAGAACTAACGGAATCTATGTGCGAAAAGTTAATGCGCCTCAAATTTCCTTTTATTTCTGCAATTGCTTTTCTTATAATTCTTCTCCGGGCCGCAATATGCAATTCATTAATTGAAGAGATTGAAAGGGTAACTGAATTATTCTCGGCAGTTAGAACAGATTTATTGAATATGGGCTTTATTAAATCATCTATCCATTCCTCTTCAGACCTTACAATTGATGCAAAACGGTTAATAGTTTCCACTATCCTTTTATTATAAGAAGATTTTAAATGTGGTATTAAATGATGACGGATTCTGTTCCGAAGATATCTCTGGTCATTATTTGACTTGTCTAAAACAAACTTTAATCCATTAACCGCCAGGAATTCAAGTATTTCAGATTTGGTTAATTTTATTAAAGGACGAATAATTTTTCCATTCCTTACCGGTGGTATTCCTGAAATACCAACGGGACCGCTTCCCCGCAATAAATGCATTATTACAAGCTCTGCATTATCATCAGCATTATGACCGAGAGCAATCTTGTTGAACATGTATTTCTCTGCGATACTTTCAAAAAATCCGTAGCGAACAATTCTTGCCGCTTCTTCCAAAGACAACTTTTTTTCATGTCGATATTTACGAACGTCTTCCTCTTTAATATAACAAGGCAAATCAAGTTTGCGTGCAAGAGATGCAACAAACTCAGCATCATCGTCTGAATCTTTTTGCCTGAGACAGTGATTTAAGTGAGCAACACCGACTCTAAGGGAAAATCGTTGAGTCAATGAGAGTATAATATGAAGCAGAGCTACGGAATCAGGCCCGCCTGACACACCAACCAGAACTGAATCCCCTGTCCCAATCATATTGTGAGCCTTAATGGTTGCCTCTACGGTTTTTATCAATCTGTTTTTGTAATCTTTGAGTGGTGATAGCATGAAACAGCTTTAATCTCTCCCCAAATTCTACTTTCCAATTTCAAGCTTCAAGCCATGAACGGTTATATAAACTTAATATAACTCATAATTAACATTTTTCAAATTATTATAAATGTTTGCCCTTGAAAAAATTATTTTATGAATTATTTTATACAAATGGTTGTGCTAAGCGGGGAGCTAGCGGTGCCCTATTCCCGAAATCCGCTTAATGCGGGGCTGAATTCCCTCTAAAGGGTTTTATCCTGAACGTTTTCGAGTCATCCTGACCGGTCGCTACGTAACAGACACTCACGAACCTCGTCAGATCCGGAAGGAAGCAGCGATAAGTGATACAGTCTGTGTCGTGGATTGATCCCGGTTGAGTTTTGGCTTAAATGTTTCAGAAAAAGATTCGATAGAGGGTGCACAACCATACAACCAGCCCTTTTAATAAACACCTTGACATTCTTACATATAGCATTATTTTTTGTTCAAACTTCCGGCCCTGAAAAAAGTGTGAAAATAACATATAAACTTTCAGATAATCAATTTCACAAGGCCGGAAGGAGGAAGGCGTATTATTTATACGTCGACGAATGATAACACAGTGAAATTATTTATTTGAAAGCCTATAGGAGTAACTCTATCTGATGACCGACGATAAAAAGAAAATACAAAAAAAAGCTGAAACCGATAAGCACGGTACAGATAATAAAATATCCACAAAAAAAGATTTGGCCAAAGAAAAAAAAGACGGAGTAACTGATCCTTTAAAGGAGATGGAAACAAAGATCAAATCCTTAGAAGAGGAGGCCAAAGAAACATATGATCGCTTCTTAAGAGTTTCTGCTGAATTCGAAAATTACAAAAAACGATCTGCTCGTGAAATGTCTGAGTTCAAAAAGTTCGCAAATGAATCCTTAATGAAAGAATTGCTTTTAGTCGTTGACAATATGGAACGGGCAATAAATTCGTCAAAAGATGAAGGGATCTCAAATAATAGTCTAATTGAAGGGATTGATATGACCCTTAAAGAATTACTTAAAATTTTTGAAAAATTTGGTGTAAAACAAGTTGAATCAATGGAAAAGCCTTTTGATCCAAATTTTCATCAAGCTGTTATGCAAGAGGAGACTGATAAACACCCACACAATACAGTTATAAATGAGCTTCAAAAAGGATATATAATAAATGAAAGATTACTAAGACCGGCAACGGTTGTAGTCTCAAAAGAAAAAAAATAACAAGCAGATTATATATAATTACAAGGAGGAGAACAATGGGCAAGATAATAGGAATAGATCTTGGCACCACAAATTCATGTGTGGCTATAATGGAAGGGGGTGAAGCAAAGGTAATAACCAACCCCGAGGGAGGGCGTACAACTCCTTCTGTTGTTGCTGTTACAGAAAGTGGTGAAAGATTGGTAGGCCAGGTTGCAAAGAGGCAGTCAATCACAAATCCGGAGAATACTGTCTTTGCTGTGAAGAGACTTATTGGGCGGAAGTTTGCTTCACCTGAAGTACAAAATGATATTAAGATACTTCCTTACAAACTTGAGCAGGCAAGCAATGGTGATATACGAATAAATCTTCGTGGGAAGCAACACAGCCCTGCAGCAATATCGTCTTTTATACTGTCAAATATAAAGAAAACAGCGGAGGAATTTCTCGGAGAAACGGTATCTGACGCAGTAATTACCGTGCCTGCCTATTTTAATGACAGCCAGCGCCAGGCAACCAAGGACGCGGGAAAGGTTGCAGGCCTGAATGTTTTAAGAATTATAAACGAACCGACTGCTGCATCACTTGCTTATGGTATGGATAAAAAAGGTGAGGAAAAAATTGGCGTTTTTGATCTTGGTGGAGGTACATTTGATATATCCATACTTGAAATTGGAGAAGGTGTCTTTGAAGTAAAGTCTACAAATGGTGATACCCATCTTGGTGGAGAAGATTTCGACCTTCGACTTATCAATTATATAGCAGACGAATTCAAAAAAGACCAGGGTATTGATATAAGAAGCGACAAAATGGCTCTTCAGCGCCTGAAAGAAGCTGCAGAAAAAGCTAAGATGGAACTATCCACATCAATGGAAACAGATGTAAACCTACCATTCATAACTGCCGATGCCAGTGGGCCAAAACACCTTAACATAAAAATAACAAGAGCCAAACTTGAAGCGCTTGTAAGTGATTTGCTCGACAAACTTGAGAAACCATGCCAGGTTGCACTTAAAGATGCAGGTCTCTCTCCCAAAGATATCGATGAGATTATACTTGTTGGCGGCATGACTCGTATGCCGGCTGTTCAGGAAAGAGTTAAAAAACTATTTGTCAGAGAACCTAACAAAAGCGTTAACCCTGACGAAGTTGTTGCGGTGGGTGCTGCCATTCAAGGCGGTGTGCTTAAAGGAGATGTTAAGGACGTTCTCCTCCTCGATGTTACGCCCCTTTCTCTTGGAATTGAGACACTGGGCGGCGTTATGACAAAGCTGATTGAAAAAAATACAACAATTCCTACTAAAAAGAGCCAGATTTTCTCAACTGCTGCAGATAGCCAGCCCGCGGTTTCTATTCATGTTCTGCAGGGAGAAAGGGAAATGGCAGGCGGCAACAAGACCCTTGGACGCTTTGAACTCGTTGGGATTCCACCAGCGCCAAGGGGGGTGCCTCAGATAGAAGTAGCGTTTGATATAGATGCCAATGGCATAGTGAACGTATCTGCAAAGGATATGGCTACAGCTAAGGAGCAGTCAATCCAGATTACTGCCTCTTCCGGTTTGTCAAAGGAAGAAATAAACAATCTCGTAAAAGATGCGGAACTTCATGCAGAAGACGACAAAAAGAAAAGATCTTTGGTAGACGCCCGCAATACTGCCGACGCTTTGATCTATTCAACTGAAAAATCCTTGAAAGACCTTGGAGACAAGGTTGACAGTGCCACTAAGTCCAGGATTGAGGATACAACAAGCCAGCTTAAAAAAGCAATGGAAGGGGATGATGAAGCGGAGATCAAGCGATTGAGCGATGAATTAACCCAGTCTTCACATAAACTGGCTGAAGCCATGTATCAGCAGGCATCTGCATCTCAAACCGGAGAACAACAAGCCGGTGCGGAAAGCGCACAGCAGGCAAAGACATCCCCAGATGAAGATGTAGTAGATGCCGATTTTGAGGAAGTAAAAGACGAGAAAAAGTAATGTGAGCGTTCACGGTTGTCGGTTTACAGTTAACAGTTTTATGCTTTGATCAACCGTTAACTGTTAACCGTAAACCGCAAACGGTTACAAAGTAATAAAGATAGTCGAGTGGTTGCCTACTCAACTACTCGACCAATTCCCCACTCAACTAAGCTCCAAATCCCAATTCCAGAGCCCGGGTCTTTTTTTCATCTTAACCCCTTTGGGCAAAGGTTCTATAATATGTATAAAAAGACTGTAACCGGCTCTTTTAAGCCTTTCCTTTTTATCGCGGAGATCCAACTCCCAATTTGGATATACCCAGAAGTCTGATTCGTATTTTTTTACCCAGGCTTGCTCTCCCTTTGGGCTGCTGAATAAATGCTCTGTTTTAACATCTTCCGCCAGAAAGCGTGAGATACTAAGAGGCCAGTTGCCGGATATTACAAACAATACCCAAAGGAAGAGGACTGTACTCCGGTAATTGCAAATAATCTTTTCGGCCCAACTCAGGGCTGACAATAACTCCAGTAAAGCCCAAATTTGCCAGGGAATCTATGGCCAGCGTATTTGTTATATTGCAAAATGGGCCTGCCCATAGATTTAAATTTTTTTGTTCCTTAAAAAAGGCCATCTGCCATGGAATATTCAGGACAAAATTACGGCCGCCTCTCTTTAATATAAATTCGATGGTCTTTTTATATTTTTCCTCATGTTCAGGCCATATAATCGGCGGAAGCCACCACCAGATACCAGACGCAATGCCGCTATGAAGTTTTCCCTGAAATTCATCATGCAGCCAGATTCCAGACTGATCATGGGATTTTTTCTTGTTCATTTTCCTGAATACATGAATTTCAAGCGCCCTCTGCTTTTTGTTATATCTCTTTGAAAGTCCGGCATTAAATGTCGAGGAATCAACTCCAACCTCTTGCGGTTTGGACAGCTTATCCTCAACTTTGGCCATCATCTCTCCAAGGGCCTTTTCCCGTCTGTCTATCAGGAAAACAGGAGCTTCTGAAGAAACATTTTTTCCTGAAGCCGGCTTAAGATAAAAGCGTCCCCTTTTAGGCACGTATTTGCCGACCCTGTTTACACTATGCCAATGATCATCTTCATATCCTATGCGCAGAATATCGCCAGGCAAAAGCTCCTCTATCGGAATAAAATAAGGTTTATTTTTATGGCCTTTTATTTTTCCTATATAAAGACCTGAAGCGGTTTGACCATTTGTATTTACTGGATTATATGGCCGTTGTGACAGAAAATTAAAATGTGTGCTTTCCCTGCCAAGAGCCCGCGATATCAATTGAATAGCTGTTTTCTTCATTTGCGGATCGCTTCCATGATCTCTTAACATTTGATAGGCCTTGACTGTGTAATAAACATAATGTGGACCTTTTTTGCGACCTTCGATCTTCCAGACCTTCACTTCAGGGACAGGCAACAAAATCTTGACAAGCACATCAAGGCTTAAGTCCTGACACGAAAAAAATCTTTTTACGGTATTTTCCTGAGTATAAAACCTGCGGCATGGCTGAACACATCTGCCCCTGAGTCCGCTTTTGCCGCCCATATAACTGCTCCAGTAACACCTGCCCGAAACCCCATAACAAAGAGCCCCATGTACAAACACTTCAAGACCAAGGCCGCTTGGGCAGGCCTTAGCCATAGCCTTAATTTCATCTATGCTCAGCTCCCTTGGAACAACTACCAGGTTGACTCCGGGTTGTTTGCGGACAAGCTTTAAAGCCATTGGAAAGCTTATATTCGCAAGTGTAGATAAATGGATTTCTCCAGCAAAACCTGTTTGCCTGATTAACTCTATAAGCGACAGGTCCTGTATTATAAGGGCATCAGGTTTAGCAAATCTATCCAACTGTTCAAGAAGCCTTCCCGCAATATTAAGATCATCCTGCTTTAACAACGAGTTAAATGCCACATAGACTTTCGTTCCCATGTCATGGGCAAGCTGAATAAGAGGGATTAGTTCTTCAATAGAAAAATTTTTTGCCTCCATTCTGGCGGATAATATTTTAAGACCGCAATATACAGCATCCGCCCCTGCTGCAAGAGCAGCTAAAAATGAGTCTTTATTTCCGGCTGGAGCTAAAATACAGGGAACGTGTTTTTTATTTTTTTCTGTCATGAACTTAGCGACCTTTGGGCGGACATAAGTGCTTAAAATTAAGGTATTCTGATCTTCCCGCATATCCTGTCAAAAAAAGAAAATTCCTACAACTATTATTTTTATGTTCTCATGCGGTTTTGCCGGATTCTGAATTCTAGGGCTATTGGTAGTAAAAAAATCGCAAAAGAAAATCA
>JAFDFV010000526.1 GCA_019309665.1 Deltaproteobacteria bacterium
AGTGCCATTGCGGATCCCGTGACCATCGTCATAGCCATCATTGCCCAAGCAAATAAAGTTAAAAATAAAAATAACTTTTTCATTTCGTTTATTACCCTCCTTTCCTTCTAAAATAATTTATGTCCAAAGTTATCAAATAAATGCCATCGACTGATTCAAAAGCAATCACACGATATTCTAATCAAAACAATTAGTTACCGTTGATTTCTCGCGAAGAGTTTGATTTTTTTAAATTTACCTCCCTTCTTCAAGAAAAGATTATAATATCCTTTAGAGCAAGAATCGTGCCCCCAATACCTATTTTTTATTATTTATAATTAATCCAATTGGTTATTCATGATACGACTCGTTCACCCAAAAACATCCAAAAAGAAGATATGTATTTTAGTTCATAATTTTGGGAAAATAATTCTATAATTTTGGGAAAATAATTCTATAATTATTGTTCAGTTTATGAAAATATTCGATCTGTGCGGTCAGTTCACAGTTTTTTATTGGAAATCTGGAATACTGATAACCTACAAACTTCTAAATCTTCAAAAGATAACCCCATAATTCTCCTCTACCTTCTGTTTTTTTCAACCGTGAACCGATAACTGTAAACCGTGAACGGTTACCTATATACTTTTTGGAGATTCAGAAATAGACATGAAGACAGCCGTCGCAGCATGCATGCATCCGGTCGGTGTGCTATGGGGTTTCAGAACAAAGAAAGAGTTGCAGAAAAATGGAGCAAAGACCCTGATAGAAAAAACGCAGGAGCTCCTTGATCTAATTGAGTAATGCTGGTAATAATGATTTTTGCAGTGAGATGAAAAAGTGCTCCATTTTCAGGGGTGAAAAAGTACCCCTCAAGCAAGGGTTTTAATTCCCCACCTGATTTTTTTCTATATTTTCTTCCTTCCAAGTTTATCCATTATATTTTCTTTGGATTTAGTTCTTCTGCTTTCTTTTATACTGGCACATGTATTTGCTTTATGGACTCTCAAGGAGGGAATCCATGAATCAAAACAAGCGATGCACCCATTGCCAAGTGCCTTGTCCTGTCAACCTTCTCAAAACAAAAGAGGCGATGGAACAACATGATCCCGCCACTGTCCATCAACTCATTGCGCACGCCTTTGGAGGACATCATGATTGATCGCCGAACCATCTTTGAAATACACCGTATGGCTTGTGAAAAGCCTCTTAACGGATATCCGCGCTTTCGAAAAAGTGCGATCTCGCACAACTACGTGCCAATGCCTACCTGGTATACTTTTAAATCCCTGGCTTTGGTATACTTCTTGAGTCCTGTTAACAAACCCTGCTAAAGTGTTATAAAATGTGTAAATAATTTTACAATTTTATGTAAATAATGTTATAATATTAGTTATATTAACCCTACAAGGTCACTTACCATTTTAGATGTCATTTCGAGGAGCGAAGCGACGAGAAATCTTATTATAAAACAAGTAGTTAAGGATTCCTCCCTTCGGTCGGAATGTCAGTTGTCGTTGTAGGGTTAAGACTATTTTATTAATTATTCGAAACAGCTTCAATGTACGGCATTTAATCGTTTGAACCATCCATATGGTTTTTTGTAACAAAACCTGGGCACATTATTTGCAGGAAAGTTCTTTATTTTAAAAAAGTAGGTGCAGAATAAATCAAACAAATTGTTTGGTCAAACTCAGATCCATACCAAAATGAAAACAATGAATAAAAAAGCTGTTCAAAGAAAAAAATTACCTCCTTTTGATCTCCTGATATTTACTGTTGTCCATGAAATCAAGAACCTGAACAACTGCGTAACCTTTAATACACCTATCCTGAGAGAATACCTGGAAAGGCTGATTCCTATTCTTGACGATTATGCAGGAAATCATCAAAATTTTGATTTATTCGGCATGACTTACCCTGAGTTTCGTAAAGACATTTTTAACCTTGTGAATAACCTTGAGACTGCTTCCAGCCGGATCAACGACATAATGTCTGACATGAGTGAATTAGTCAGAAATGGTTATAAGGAAAAACAGGGT
>JAFDFV010000527.1 GCA_019309665.1 Deltaproteobacteria bacterium
AAAACCGAACCGAAAAACTTAACCCAGTTGAGTCTGTTCAATGGATGAAACCATTCCAGTTTTAATAGCAGTTGAAGATGCGCTAAGCGAGGCTGTTTTAAGGGCAATGTTTGAGCAGTCATCCCGCACTTTTGCTGTCTGGCGCCTGCCTGGGACGTGAAGGCAGCGGCTACTTGAAAAACAATATGCGAAAGTTCAATAAGGCGGCAAGAGGCATTCCCTTTTTTGTGCTGACTGATCTTGATCAAACAAATTGCCCTCCGACGCTTATTAACAGGTGGTTGACAGTTCCAAAGCATGAAAATTTAATATTTCGGATCGCAGTAAGGGAGATTGAATCATGGCTACTGGCTCACAGGGAAGCCTTTGCATCCTTTTTGGGAATTCAAAAATCCCAGATCCCTCTAAGTCCTGACGATCTGGAAGATCCCAAAAGTTTTTTGTTAAAACTGACAAAAAAATCAAAAAAACAATCCCTGAAAAAGGCAATTGTTCCTGCCGCCGGCAGCACCGCTAAAATCGGGCCGGATTATAACGGAGTTTTGATATCTTTTGTGCATAATTTCTGGCAGGTAAAAAAGGCTTCAAAAAATTCCCCGAGTCTTAATCGAGCATTCAGCGCTATTAGGGCTTTTAATCCGGTTTGGACAAAGTAAAATCATGAAGAAATCTATCATTAACCAGCTTATCATCAACTCTCCCTATGAAGAACCAAAACACTATTGGAGCTACGATAGAGAGTGCCGGTTGTTTTTGACAGCACATGGGAAGCCAGTGAGGCGTTTGTAATTGAGAGAAAAGCAGGGGGTCAGGCTTGCTTTTGACTCATGTTAGTATGAAATCCGATTGATATTGAGATCAAAGCCTTGCCCGAATTTCCCCGCTTTAATCCATTTCCTTAAGGTAATCTCAGCCACCTCAAGATATTCGGCAGCTTCTTTAACAGTAAATGGCGACTGCCTGATTTCATCAAAGACTTCATTATGTTTATATAAATCTTTCTCAAATCCTCGCCTTGCTATCACAGCAAATAACTTTTCTCTTTCTTTTAGCGGCATCTCTAAAATTTCTCTGTAAACTTTTTCAGCAGTAAGCATTATTATTCAGCCTCCCTCTTTGACGAAACTGCCTAGGTATGGTAACAAATCAATTCCTAAAAGGAGGTCAAATGAAATCCAAGACTATTGGTTACAGGCTTATGGAAGCCCTGACAAAGGACCAGATTGCCCATATGCTGGATGTTATATTTGACTTGTGGGGTAGTCAGAAAATAGACGATTTTTTGCAAAAACTGAATAAAGACGTTGCTGCAACGCTTTCTCGATTAGTTTTCTCTCAGACGTCTTCGCCAGAGGAAATTATCTCTGATGATAAATATAGAGAGGAATGGGAGCAGCTTTGGGATGAGTGGAAGGAACTTATCTATGAGGTCGGCGACGAGGAGGGGAGATATGCAGAGCAGGAACATCACTGGGAAGCGCCATACTTTGACGGGTGCTCGTTAGCTGTTGATCTGGACAAAGTTGCGGAAAAGATACTCCTCATTTTGGACAAAATATACAAACTGGGAATTGAAGACAATAACCTGTTTGAGGAAGAACTCTCAACTATTGAGTACAATATAAAGGAATATCCCGAGTGGATGGGTGCAGAGGATGAAGGATGTTATCTTAACCGTGCTGTAACACAATGTGTGGATGATTGAAATAGAAAAAGGACTGAACCTTATTGGGCTTGATAGAAATACTTTTACCGATTTTTTTGACTCGTTGTCTGAAGACGATAAGAAACAAGTCTATGAGCATATTACCTCTAACCGCACAAATTCGATATGGGAAGAAAAACTCAACTCGTCCAGTTCTCGATGGCATCAGATATATCACAGCTTTTCCGAAATCTTTAATCCTGACACGTATCTTGATACTTGCCGGGCAATGCTCCATGAAAACTGGCATTACGGTTTACCTCTCATTGATGATCTATTGAAAAAGAATAATCATTCTGAAGCGGAAAAGGTCTATGAGCAAATCATTGTCAGTTATGCCGGACAAAAATCGCGTGAAGACTGGCAGCCTGAAACATGTCTTTTGATCTCTTTGTTGATGTATGGCTATGGTTCTGCTGATGATACAGTTATCAAGCTTTTGCAAGATTGGATTCAGGTTGCCGATAAATTAAATATGGCAAGTAAAGCTGATCTCTTAAAGTTACAGCTTGTTACATATCAAAACCCATACCATTGGGATGCAGTTGCAAAGGTATTTCAGGAGATCAACCATCATCCTTTCTCAAGTACGGCAGCAAAACTTATCAGCCAGTGGCAGCAATTTGTTTTGACC
>JAFDFV010000150.1 GCA_019309665.1 Deltaproteobacteria bacterium
TCAAGGTAATATTTGTAAACAGGATTGGCATGTTTTGACTGTACACCAATTATTTTTGGCAATGTCTTTATAATTCCTGTTTCATAAAACTTTAAAAATCCGCTCATAACTGCTGTAATATTACCTGCATTGCCGATAGGTAATATTACGACTTTGTCGCTCATATCATATTCAAAATCCTGGGCGATTTCATATGAATATGACTCCTGGCCAAGTATCCTCCAGGCATTTTTGGAGTTTAACAGCGCTACATTATATTTCTCCGACAAAGCTTCAACAACCTTCATGCAGTCGTCAAACACCCCTGGAATTTCAAACACCGATGCCCCGCTTCCCAAAGGCTGGGACAACTGCTGCGGAGTTACTTTCTTATGGGGAAGTAGTACCGCAGATTTTACATGAGGCTTAAGATAAGATGCATATAATGCCGCAGATGCGGAAGTATCTCCCGTAGAAGCGCATATTGCCAGCACATCAGAAGAAATATATCCTTTACCGACCATAAACTGTATATAAGTAAAAGCGCTTGCCATGCCCCTGTCTTTAAAAGACGCGCTTGGATTCTGGCCATCATTTTTAAAGTAAAATCTAATTCCTGCCTTTTTCTGCAAAAAAGAATTTGCTTCAACAACGGGTGTATGTCCTTCCCCCAGATAAACAATGGAATCCAGGGGTATAATTGGACCAATAAATTCGTGGTATAAATAAATTCCTTTTAGAGCGGAAATTTTGAGCATCTTGCGATAATCAAAAATTCTGTGCCACAATTCTCCTGAAATTTTTTTAAGCCTGTCAAAATTTGCATCATAAATAAGCAATACCTGGCCGCATTCCGGGCATGTGTATAGCAATTTCTCAATACCGTATTCCTGCCCGCATTCCAAACAGCGATATATAAGCCTCCCCCCCTCATCAGAAGTCAGGTCGGGAATCAGGTATGGCTGGATATCTTCCGGAAAATTTTCAAGTTTCATGGGTGAATTCTTTCTGAATTGACGAAGTCTTCATATATGGTTGAAGTGCTTCGGGAATTATTACAGACCCGTCCGGCTGCTGGAAGTTTTCAAGTATAGCCGCAACCGTGCGCCCAACAGCAAGCCCTGATCCATTCAATGTATGGACAAGTTCGGTTCCTTTTTTTCCCTTCCTCCTGAACCTGATATTTGCACGCCTTGCCTGAAAGCTTTCAAAATTACTGCAAGACGAAATTTCTCTATAAACACCCTGGGCAGGCATCCAAACTTCAATATCATATGTCTTGGCTGCGGAAAAGCCCAGATCTCCCGTGCAAAGACTAATGACCTGATACGAAAGTTCAAGGCTTTTTAAAATTGTTTCAGCATCGTTTAAGAGTTTTTCAAGTTCATCATAAGAAGTTTCGGGCCTGGCGAACTTTACCAGTTCTACCTTATTGAACTGGTGCTGTCTGATCAATCCTCTTGTATCCTTTCCATAAGAACCTGCTTCGCTACGGAAACAGGGAGTATAGGCAGCATACATAATCGGCAGCAAATCTTCATCTAGAATCTCGCCCTGATGGATATTGGTAACCGGAACTTCGGCGGTAGGAATCATGAAATAATCCCACCCTTCCAGCTTAAAGAGATCTTCCTCAAACTTTGGAAGCTGGCCGGTGTTGGTCATACTTTGCCGGTTCACAATAAAAGGAGGAAGGGTTTCTTTATAACCGTGCTCTGTAGTATGAATATCGAGCATAAAATTGATTAAAGCTCTTTCCAACCTTGCTCCGGCTCCGAAATAAAGCGGAAAACGCGCACCAGTAATCTTGGAAGCTCTGTCAAAATCAAAAATTCCAAGGCTTTCGCCTAATGACCAGTGGGGTTTTGGTTCGAATCCAAAATCCGGACATTTTCCAACTTGCTTTATGATTTTATTTTCAGAACTATCTTTTCCTGCAGGAACAGACCTGTGGGGTATATTAGGTAGTCCAATAAGGATGTTTTTTACTTTTTCTTCCATTTCGGTCAAAAATTTCTCTAAGTTCTTAATTTGGCCCGCAACTTTACGCATTTCAGTTACAAAATTTTCTGTATCGTCTCCCTCTTTTTTCATAATTGCTATCTGTTCGGAGACATTATTGCGTCGATGCCTCAAAGCTTCTATCTCAAGAAGAATATCTCTGCGTTTTACATCGCAACTTGCCAAGTCTTCAAGATCCGCTGTTTCACCTCGCAATGAAAGAACTTCTTGAACTAAAGACAAATTTTGAACAACAAACTTGATTTCCAGCATAACATACCTATATTTTTATAAACTCTTTAACATCTTCAATAATATTATTGGTCGAATTTGGGTCTGACGTCCCGCCGATGGCGAGAATCACAAGTAGGCATTATACAAAGGACTAATACTATTTCATAGAGCAATTGTTTGGTCAATGATTATTGCGAGTTGTCTTGACTTTAATGACCTAATTTGTATACATTAAAAAAATTATAATTAAATTTATTCTGGAGAAATAATATGGAAGAAATTCGGGGAAAAAAACAGGAAATACGCAATAATATTGCAACAATACTTGAAAATCTTTCTGATAAAGAAATAGCAAACAAATTCAAACAAATTGAGGACAACTTGTTTGAATTTGCAAACTTTCTTGAAGCAAAAATTGTTTTGCTTTATGTCAATAATAAAACAGAGGTTAAATCCGATAATATTATTAAAAGATGTTTTGACATTAATAAAATTGTAATTCTTCCTGCCTTTGATATCAAAACATATAAAATGAAATTAATGAAAGTTGATGACCCTGATAATGACCTGAAAACCGGTCCGAAAGGCATTCTGGAGCCGGATATAAACCGCTGCAAGGTCGTACCTGTTGACTGTATTGATTTGGCAATTATCCCGGGGCTTGCTTTTGACGAAAAGGGAGGAAGAATAGGAACCGGAGAAGGATATTACGACAGATTTATTCCTAAACTTTCTGTAACAACCAGAAAGGTTGCGTTAGCTCTTGAGTGCCAGATTATTCAGCAAGTTCCTGTTGAATCACATGACAAACATGTTGATATTATAATTACTGACGAAAGGATAATTTATAAGATATAAATGTTCTCTATGGATTCAATATAGCTTCCAGCTTCTTTAGATTTGCTTCTTCGCCTACCGCTATAACAGTATCTCCAGCCTTGATAAGCGTTTCAAAAGAAGGATTAAACAACATGCTGTCGTCTGGCTTCTTTACTGCAATGATTATAAGATTAAACTGCTGCCTGATACCTGAATCTTTCAACATAACGTTTGATAGAGCAGAGGACGGACTTACGGGTATCTCCTCCATCTGAATATCTTTACGCGAGTAAGTAAAAGCAAGGTCAAGAAAGTTTGTCACAGTAGGACGAATTATTCTCCGCGCCATACTTACACCACCCATTTCATATGGGGATTCAACATTGTTTGCTCCGGCTGCCCGTAATTTCGACTTTGACTCGACATGGCACGCCCGTGCAACTATATGAATATCCGGGTTAAGCTGTCTTGCCGTCAAGACAAGAAACACATTGTCCGCATCAGTAGCTAACACAGCAACAAGTCCTTTTGCCCGCTTTATTCCAGCCTTAATAAGATTTGCCTCATCTGATACATCCCCGCACACATAGAGAACCTTATCTTCATCCATTACCGGAATCAGCTCTCTGTTATACTCTATAACAACCAGATCAAGCGGCTTTCTTTGTAAATTTTTGCAGAGAACTCTTCCGATGCGCCCATATCCGCAGATAATATAATGGTCATTTAATCGATCAATTTTTTTATCCAATCTTCTCCTCCCCAATATGGTTCTCATTCTTCCTTCAACCATAAATTGTACCACCACACCCGCCAGATACACAAAATAACCAACTCCAAAGAAGATAAGTAAAACGGTAAACAATCGTCCTGTCTTACTAATTTCATGGACCTCGTTGTATCCAACGGTGCCCATCGTAATTACAGTCATATAGAAAGCATCTAAAAGCTCCCAGCCTTCTATAGCCATGTAGCCGGCAGTGCCAAAGCTAATAATAAGAAGAGTTAATAGAAAAGATACTATTAGATGTCTTTCGCTATTCATAAATTCGTCCTGAGATAAAAAATAAAAGAATTATTTTTTTTGCATATAATACACGCATTCGCTATAGACAAGAACAAATCTTCAGCGTATAAACGCTTGACTCAAACCCTTTGATTTGATAGCTAAAATTAATTATGCCAGCAAATTCTTTAAAATATCAGCGCTTACGTGAAGCAATGGTTAAAAAACAGATCGAAGCGCGCGGAATAACAGATCCCTATGTCCTTGGTGCAATGCTCAAAGTTCCAAGGCATCTTTTTGTAAGTGAAGCACTGATGGATCAAGCTTATAGTGATTTCCCCCTGCCCATAGGCGAACAGCAAACCATCTCTCAGCCATATATTGTTGCTGAAATGACACAGGCGCTGCAATTAGGCAAAGATGACAGGGTGCTTGAAGTCGGAACAGGCTCAGGATATCAGGCGGCAATCCTTGCAGAAATTGTATTCCGTGTATACACAATAGAAAGAATTCACTCCATTTTTGTTAAAACGCGCAGGCTTTTTGACAAACTTCGCTATCACAATATTGTTACCAAATATTCCGACGGCACCTCGGGATGGATTGATGAAAGTCCTTTTGATGCCATTGTTGTTACAGCCGGCGCTCCGGAAATACCTGAGGTGCTGGTTAATCAGCTATCCGTGGGTGGACGCATGGTTTTACCGGTAGGAGATCAATATTCCCAGGATTTAATCAGGCTCTACAAAAATGAAACAGGTGTTCACAAAACAAGCCTGGGCGGATGCCGGTTTGTCAAGCTTGTTGGTGAACATGGATGGAGGGATCAATAAATGCTTCGTCGTCTTTATTCCTGGGTTCTCCATTGGGCGGAAACCCCCTATGGATTATGGGCATTGTTTCTGCTCGCGCTTAGCGAATCTTCCTTCTTTCCCGTACCCCCTGATGTTTTGCTAATAGCTTTAGCTGTTTCAATACCAAAAAAGTCATTTAAATATGCTCTGATTTGTACTGCAGGATCCTTGATAGGCGGATGTTTAGGCTATTTGATCGGATGGCAGTTTATGATTACTGTGGGCGAAAAGATCATCCAGTTTTACGGCCTCACCCACCAATTCCATATAAAGTATTCACAATATCCGCCGGGGCATTTGATATAAATTTTACGGTCTTCATAATTGCATCGGCAATTTCAAGAGCAGCACGTTTTTTTCTGGTGGCATGGCTTATCTATCTTTTCGGTCCAAAGATTAAAACCTTTATAGACAAGTATTTCAATATACTTGCCATTACATTTGTGGTGTTGCTTATAGCCGGCTTTGCAATAATAAAGATCTTCTTTTAACTCATCAAAATATATGAAGCTGCAGCTTGACAAAAGGCTAAAAGATAATTTAGTATAATAATACTTTATGCTAAACTATAGTTTTGTATTGCCATGAATGATTCCCAATTAATAGAGGTGTTGGATTATTGGAATTTTTGGAACCAGGACCGCCGCACTGGTGTCTATAGAAAGGATTATGTAGATGAACTATATCGTCAAGGGAAGCTGAAAGAGGCATCGATAGTAGCCGGCGTAAGGCGGGCAGGCAAGTCAACAATCCTTCTGCAAGTTTTAAGAAAATTGATCGACTCGGGAACACCTCGCGAAAATATCCTGTATGTCAATTTTGAAGAGCCAACCTTTATCCCGT
>JAFDFV010000528.1 GCA_019309665.1 Deltaproteobacteria bacterium
ATTTGGAAAATTCTGTGTCAAAAACAAGAAAAAAAGAAGGGGCCGGAATCCTGCAACAGGAACTGACTTGATTCTTAAGGAAAGAAAAGTCGTTACTTTTAAATGTTCCGGAAAATTAAGAAATAAAATAAACGAGTCGGGCCTAAGTTGAACGATTTTTTGCGAAGAAATGTGCCGAGATTTTGATGCAGCAAGGTTTGCGAAAAGCGTAGGCATACCAATGGATATGTCGAGACTTTTCGCAAGTCCTTGATGCACAAAAGATTGGTGCAGGTCGAGTAAAAAATCGCTCAATTTAGGCCGAAATAAAATCAATGGCTTTTGCCTCTAAATCTGAGCCTCCCAACTAGTGCCCGAACGAAAACTAGAAAATTTTTTCAAGTTCAAGGAAGGCGCAAATTTTAACCGCAGGAATACATAGAGTATTTTGAGGATTAAAATTTAAGCATGACGCAGAAATTGGGGAAATTAGCAGTTTTCGTTCAGGCACTAACTAAGCCATACATACTGGTAGGGATTCAACATTAATGAATCGAAATGTTTGTAAATGAATAGATAGTCTGATTATTGCAATACCTTACGATAGCAAATATTTTAGGATCGATATCAAGCACCTCGAATGAAGCGTTTGGATGAAAAGCCCGCTGCATTTTTCTGACTTTGATTAAATTTATATAAGAAGAAAAAATCCTGGAACGAAAACTTCCGGGATTTTTTAATTGAGATAATACTTCTTCAATTTGAAGTTTTTCTCTATTTATAGTTCTATTCCTATTCGTATGCTCAACCCCTTCTCTCCAGTTCCGTGAACCCAGGATGCTGTGAACATACACAGCAGGCACTCCCGGAAGGGCAAACTGTATAGCCTGTGAAGCAAGGAATCTATTAACGCCTAATTTTTTTTCATTGTTTATTAAGGCATCGACATAAGTAATATTCATTTCATAAGGACTTTCTGTTCCGTCAGGATTTTTCTTAAATGAAATGTATCCGCCATTTCTTCTGACGATTTCTACAAGCCGGCTAATTTCTTTATCCGGCAATATTCCCTCTAATGGCCGCACGCCAATACCGTCATGCGATGCTGTAAAATTAAAAAAGGTGTTGCTTGATGATTCTAATTTAAGCTCCCTTGCCCAATCTGACAGAATTTTTGAATCTCCAATTGCAAACGAATAAAAAAGCAGCGGCGGTAATGTAAAATTATAAACCATCTGCGCCTCGTCTTTACCATCTCCAAAATAGCTTATATTTTCTTTATGCGGTACGTTTGTTTCCGTAATAATTATAATTTCAGGAGCAATTAAGTCTAATACCCTGCGAAAAAGTTTTACAACATCATGAGCCTGGCTTAAATGGATACAATTTGTACCTATCTCTTTCCACAGATACGCAATAGCATCAAGACGTATGACTTTTGCTCCATTTTCTACATAAAAAAGCAGGACCTCAATCATTTTTTCAAGAACATCAGGACTTTTATAATTGAGATCAATCTGATCAGAGCTGAATGTCGTCCATACATGAACTGTCTTTCCCGAACTTTTTTTGAATTTAGTTAGTAATGGCAAAGATCGAGGCCTTACCACATCTGATAAGTCAGTTGATTGATCGACTTCTATGCAAAGATTTTCATATCCTTTCTCTTCATCTAAATATTTATTAAACCAGCTACTTTTTGAGGAAATATGATTTAAGACAAGATCAAACATAAGTTTAAAATTGCTGTCTAACTTTTTTATATCTCCCCAGGAGCCAAGCTCAGGATTAACAGAATAAAAGTCTATAACTGAAAAACCATCATCCGAGGAAAACGGGGAAAACGGCAAGATATGTATAGTAGAAAAAATTCCTTTAAAGTACTTGTCTGCAAAATTACAAAGTGTGCTCAAAGGAACTTCTCCCTCTTTATTTAAAGAATCACCATAAGTTATAAGGACTACATCCTCTTGAGAAAAATAATTCTTTGCTTTTGTTTTTTGTTTAAATGGAAAATTTTTTATTAGTGTAA
>JAFDFV010000151.1 GCA_019309665.1 Deltaproteobacteria bacterium
CATGCCCTTACTTTTTCAGGGTCTATAGAAATGTTTACCTGACCTTCCCAGTTGAATTCATCTCTGTATTTTGCCATGAGTAAATCTTTTTCAATTGCGCCGGGAACCCCCTTTGCGATGTCTGCAATGTGTGCGGCAATTTTTGAAGCAATTATACCTTCTTTTACATCTTCTATAGTAGGTAGTCTTAAGTGCTCCGCCGGAGTAACATAACACAGGAAGTCTGCGCCGGCTGATCCGGCAATGGCTCCTCCAATAGCGGCAGTAATATGGTCATAGCCAGGCGCTATGTCTGTGGGAATTGGACCAAGTACATAGAATGGAGCTCCCTGGCAAAGACTTTTTTCCAGCTCAACATTAGCCTTAATTTCTCTGATTGGAACATGTCCGGGGCCTTCAATCATAACCTGAACGCCTTGATCTCTTGCTCTTTTTGTAAGTTCGCCAAGGGTTATCAGCTCTTCAATCTGTGCCCTGTCAGTTGCATCGGCAATACATCCCGGCCTCAAACCGTCGCCGAGACTGAGGACCATGTCGTAATGTTTGGCTATTTCAAGTAATTTATCATATTGTTCATAGAGAGGATTTTCTCTTTTGTTACATCTTATCCAATTGGCTAAAAAAGATCCTCCTCTGCTGACAATGCCTAAATGACGCCCTCCAATTTCAAGGCAGCCAATACTTTTTTTTGTTATCCCGCAATGAACTGTAATGAAATCCACACCGTCTTCACCATTTTCTTTTATGACCCTGAACATGTCTTCAGCGGTCATTTCAACGATAGCTTTTTTAGAATCCAGCATCTGAACAGCGGCCTGATATATAGGTACTGTTCCAATTACCAATGATGATTCTTTGATAATTGCTTTTCTTATTGTCCTGATATCGCCGCCTGTAGAGAGATCCATAATAGTATCTGCTCCGGCGGCAACAGATACTCTTACCTTCTTGAGTTCCAGGTCAATATCTGTACGGTCTTTTGACGTTCCGATATTGGCGTTGACTTTTGTTTTTAAACCCTTGCCAATTGCGAGAGGTGAAATGGATTTGTGCTTTTTGTTTCTTATTACTACTATATTACCATTTTCAACTCCCTTGCGAATGAATTCAGGATCAATTCCTTCATATTCGGCACATATCTCCATTTCTTCCGAGATTTTATTTTTACGCGCCATTTCTAATTGAGTCATAATTTATATCTCCGTTTTTGCAATAATCAGCTCTGCTACTTTCTTTCCTGAGAGAAGCATTCCTCCGAAGATTGGTCCCATTCTTGGGCCGCCAAAAGCGGCGTTAGCGGACATTCCTGCGACATATACGCCCGGGCAGATTTCCCTGGTGTTTTCAATTGTCAGCTTTTCTGCCTTCTCCGCCCACATGGACCGTTCGCCCATTACTCCCCCGCTTTCAGTATTTAACTTCATATCTGCTTTTCGCTCAATAACGTGAAGCATTTCTGTTGCATGTCCTGTTGCATCAACAACATTTTTTGCCATAATTGTAAGGGGATCAACATGAAGTCCTGCCATTTCCACAGGTGACCATATAATGACAAGCCCAATAACGCGATTTTCTCGAATTACAACGTCTTCCACACTCATACAATTAAAGAATTTTGCCCCGGCCTTAGTTGCATATGAGCATATCGTGGTAATGGATTCAATGGCATCTGCTGTAAAATATCCCGGCTGATATTCTCTTGTTTTTATATCAAAAATATCCAGCATTTCTTTTCCTTCTTTTTGTACCACTATTTCATTAAACATCATTCCGCCGCCCCACATTCCGCCGCCCAGACTTAACTTGCGTTCAAAAAGAGCTACTTTTATACCGGCTTTTGCCAGAAAATAAGCTGCTACAAGTCCGGATGGGCCTCCGCCGACGATTGCAGTATCAACCTCTGTATATTCCAGAAATTTTTGTGAAAAACGGTCAATTATTGCTCTAGTGATTATAACTTCATTTAATGCCATAATATTATTAATCTCCTTTTTAATTTGATAGTATAGATGAAAAAAGTGCCTAAAGTTGTGGTACGCCTTCGGCGTGCTATAGATTTTCAGGGCTTGATTATAACTTCAGCCGGAAATAAAGCGAGCAAAGTTGTATGGTAAAAAGTTAAAATTGTCAGCGCCAAAGGCGCATTCCTCAACTTTAGGCACTTTAGCTCACTTTAATTTTCAACCCTTTTGATATACTCAATACCTTATTGACAACATCAGCAGGCTTTTTACCGAGAACCCTTATCATCGGCTCCTTTCCCAGATCACCGCGGTCAAAAATTATATCTGGTATTGAATCCCTCTTTGAAAGTACGGAATTAATTCCCCATTTTAAAGAATAACTATCTTTAGACTTGGTATCATCAGGCTCACCGGAACGGTCAAAATTATCCACATCAAATCCCAATGCTATGCATATGCCGATAATGTCTTCGGAAAACCTTATATTCATAGCGCATCGGTAGTCAGCATTATATTTCATGGCACTCAGGATTATGTCGGCAATATGACTGGAAGCGCCAAAAGCGGGATCACATAAAGTTCCGGTCTCTTCTCCAATCCTGATAATTCGTCCCGGTATGGCTGCAATGTCTTCTGCCTTGTTTGCATAGGCTAAGGCATAACCTAAGTTTGATTGTACTTCGGGAATAACATTTCCGCATTTTTCAGCATTTAATCTTTGCAGAGCAGCCTTAAGTTTTTGAATACAGTTATATCGTTCACTTTCCTGCAGAATATGGGCCAGGTGGTTTGTCGGGCCATGTCCGCCGCCTATATTCAGAGAAAACCGTATGGCGGCAGTTGTGTATTCTTTTGCTGTTTTTACTGCTTCAAAAACAGATTTTCCCTCGGCAAGCTTTGTAGCAATGGCAGCGGAAAATGTACATCCGGTACCATGAGTATTTTTCGTATCTATCCTTTCAGAATTAAACTCGTGAAAATCTTTTCCATCATACAAAATGTCCACGGGATTGCCGGCAAGATGTCCACCTTTTACAACTACGTTTTTTGCCCCTAACCCGCAGATAATTTCGGCTGATTTTTTCATATCGTCAATAGATGACACCTTGATTTTAGTTAGTTCTTCAGCTTCAGGAATGTTTGGTGTAATTATAAGAGCTAAAGGCAAAAGTTCTTCTATCAGGAATTTTTTTGCTTCATTTACTATAAGTGGAGCCCCTCCTTTTGCCACCATTACAGGATCTACAACGAGCTTATTTATTCCATATTGCCGCAGTTTTTTAGAAACCACCCTTATTATTTTGGAATTAGCCAGCATCCCGGTTTTGGCTGCATCAATTCCTATATCCGTGGCTACGGAATCAAACTGCTTTTCTACAAAATCTTCCGGGACTTCATAAACTCCCTGTACGCCAAGAGTATTTTGAGCGGTCAAAGCAGTTATGACACTCATCCCGAATCCGCCCAAAACGGTGATGGTTTTCAAATCCGCCTGTATCCCCGCTCCTCCACCTGAATCCGAGCCGGCGATGGTCAGAACCCTGCTGATGCCCATAACTTATCTCCTCGAGTCGAGACTTTTGCAAAACGCCCCCTTTTGCCCAATTCCTGCGTCAGGCTCAAATTTTAAGCCTCGAAATACTCAATGTATTCCTGTATTTAAAATTTTTGCCTTCCTTGAACTTGAACAAAATTGAACATTTTTCAAAGGTCTCGAATTAATCCTGTAAATTAAAAAAGGCCGATACCTTCCTTACCGGAGATATGGCCCTTTGAAAATAAAAGCGTAACAAAATTTTAGTTTCCGCTCCCTACGCTGGTATAATCCAGGTCAGGTTCAAAGGGTATTTTCTCAGCCGGACAGGCACCCCTGCAATTGTTATATTATGTTTTTTTACCTCAACTGTTTCATATAATCAAGTATATTCTATGTGAAATAAACAACAATCAAATGACAGTGGCTAAAAACAGCAATCCCAGGCTTGCGACCATAAGACCGGCTATTGTTTCAATCAAACTTTCGAGCGTAATCGCCAGGCTGCCATGCCTTGCAACCATTCCAAGCGAGATGTTTTTGCCTGATATAACTATCACTACTACACATGTAATGGTCAGGGCCATACCGATAGAAACGGTAATCCCCAGCAGGATGCCCAATCCGACCAGCTCCATGGATAGGGCAAACAGCATGATCATTACTACCCCCGGGCATGGGATCATACCCACCACCAATGCCGATAACAAAGGACCATAAAGATGGCGCTTATGTCTCACATTGCAAGCCAGGTGGCTGCCTTTTGCACTTTTTATCCATTTGTAAATGCTTTTGATCAGAATAGCCAAACCCAGGCAGGTAATCAGGCTGAAGCTGATAATTTGGGTGATCCGGGTTACATCTTCCAATGTTCCTGTGATACTCTTCTGCAAAATAATGTGGATAATCAGCACAAACATGATTCCCGACAAGCCGTGAAACAGGGCAATAGAGCTGCCGAAAAGCACCCCCCGTAGTAATCTCGGACGCTGAGATAAAATGTACGATATGGCAAAACCTTTGCCATGTCCTGGGCCGGCTGCATGAATCATCCCATAGGCAAAAGCAACCGCCAATAGAAAGGCCAAAGGTTTCACGCTATTGGTCACCTTGGCCTCGCGCACCAGATCCGCCATTTTCTGGTTGAGTCGGTGCTGCCAAAGGGCAATCGTGGACAGAAGCGGATTCTTGGTAGCAGGATGCGTCGTCATGTGATGGGCTTTTGATTTGGGTTCGGCGGTAAACGGATTTTGCGCAAAGACCGGCTGCAGCATAACTGCAATGTAAACAGTCAAAAGGCAAAGTAATAAAAATGTGATTTTCATGACTTTAACCTGAATTTCAGAAATAGCGCCCAGGGATTAACCATACCAAAATAAATCGAGGTGGATTTGTCTTCTTTGAGGGAGCTTTCAATCACAAATCGATCTCCATTCTCAACAAGTGCGGGCTGTTTTTGGGCAAAGAAGATGGCGGTATAGTAGGAAGGATCATATGCGGCGATGACGATTTGTTTAAACAATTTGTGGGCTTTCACATGGCAAGGCACAAAAAAGTGATAGGAAAGTTTGCCGTTTTTTAAAACCGCGTTAAAATTCTTGATCCACTTGACTTTGAAGGACTGACCATCAGATAAAATAATCGTATTCAGCGATATATGAGAACGCTTTTTCTTTCACCACAGCAACTTCGGCAGGTTCCAGTGTGCTGTTTTGGTTTTTGTCATAATCCGTGGCAATCATGCTACTGAACATATCATCGAAATTCCACTCGACCCAAAATCCTGCCAGGCCTTGATTGTCAAACACGATGCTCAATCGCTGGACAATAAATACATGTGGATGGGCAATCACATCGGAGCCCATGCACAACACATTTAAAAAAAGAATCAGATATAATACCTGCTTTCCGACACGAATCATCTGCATTTGACCATCAGTAATTCCGTTTTTGGGAAACTCTTTTTGAAAAAAGTTTTTCCCTAATCTATTGAACCTAAATTGAACGATTTTTTACTCAATCTGCGCCGATCTCTTGCGCATAAAGGCTTCGCAAAAATCCTCGACATATCCACGGGTATGCCTGCGGTTTTTGCAAATCCTTATGCATCAAGATCTCAAACTTAGGTTGAAGAATGCAATATATGAAATTCGAGTATATATCTTAATGCCTTATGCCACAACTGCTCAGCGCCTACGGAAGCGCATGTGGTGCTGAAAAAAAGTTTCCACAAACTTTAAAACTTTTGGCGCATCTTCCATGGGAGCGTTTAGCATTTTCGCATCCTCCAAGATATCGGCAACTGTTTTGCCGATAGTTCAATCATAGGAGTGAATCCTGTCATTTCCCGCAACATCGCTTAAGGCTATGATGCGGCATTTCCGGCACTTCCGGCTTTTAATGCTTTCAGTTTTTCAATGGTAAATTCGCTTACCTTTCGTTCTTTGTTGAAATAACGTATCATGCGCTCTATAAACGCTTGCTGCTCAGCAGAGGTATCATAATATTCTAAAAGTTTACGGGTTTTTTCGAGATTCTCCTCTACCTGCTGCGGAATTTTTTCACTATCATGTCGCACTGCATCCTCAGGACAAACATC
>JAFDFV010000152.1 GCA_019309665.1 Deltaproteobacteria bacterium
CCAAGGGAAAAAGAAATATTTGATGCAAGGGAGAAACTTGTGGTTCCGTATAGAGCTGAAAACAATACATTTGCATATGATAACAACCAAGGTTTCAATGATGGCGGGGGAAGCTACACTATCGCAATAAAAGAAGGGGAAATCACAACTATTAAGTATTTACTAGGAATTTTAAATTCAAAGTTAATGGACTGGTTTTACAGATTCATTGGTAAGCCAAAAGGAAAAATTAGAGAATATTTTAACAGACCACTTTCTCTAATACCAATAAAAAAGATTTCACTAACTCAACAGCAACCATTTGTCGCATTCGTTGACAAAATCCTTTCTATCACTAAATCTGGCGATTATCTTCAGGATAAATTCAAACAAGCCAAAGTAAAAGCCATTGAAGCCGAAATCGACCAGCTTGTTTGCAAACTCTACGACCTCACCCCGGAAGAAATCAAAATCGTGGAAGGCAAAGATGACAACGCTGATTGAGCAGATAAAAACCCAGGACAGTTATGCTCAGTTCAACTTAATTCCGGGAAGGATGTTTTTAGACACAAATGCTCTGCAATAACTTTAGGCTTTTGGCGAATACATATTTGAGCATTACCGTGAAAACGAAGAATTTTTTCAGACATGAAAAGCTGAAATCAAAAAGGGCACCCGGCGTACTATCGGATAGACTCAAGGAGTTTTCTGAGCAGAGGGAGCGGATGAACCGTGATTGTCCGCAACCTCCAAAGTAGACATATAGGAAAGCTAAGAAAGAATTTTTTTCACTCATCTTTTATCCAGACCCAAACCGGAGGGCCAAGTCATGAAGCTCAAAAGTGTTCACATTAAAAATTATCGTTCCTGTAAAGACGTGCCTATCAAGATCGGTTCAATGCAGGCCATTGTTGGGGCCAACAACGCCGGCAAATCATCAATAATCAGAGCGTTAGATTTCCTATTCAATCCCTCCACCACCAAAGTTGACAAAGAGACATTTTGGAATTGCGATGTTGAACTGCAGATATGGGTTGAGGCTCTTTTCGACGGATTGTCTGACGATGAAAAAGAGAACGAAAAATTAAAGCCCTTCCTTAGGCCGGACGACACTTTCCATATTGCACGATCAGCCACTTGGAAAATTGAGGAGCCAGGAGAAGAAGGTGCTCTCCCTGACGATGGCAAGCCCGTCATTAGCCAGCATTTCTGCAAGCCGATGCCTAAATATGATTGGCTCCAGGACGGTAAAATAAACGGAAAAAATATTGATGAGTGGTGGAAAGACAAAGACAACTTGAAGGTCGGGGATGCTAACTTTCTTGATTATGTCGGAGCGGCAAAACCCAAAGTGGTGGCTTGGAAAGAAAAGGCAAAGGGATTCATTGAGAACCATCTTTCATCTGACGATTTCATAGATGTCTGGAATGATAACCCTCAGGGCTATGCTGGTGTCCTGAAAGGGACTTTGCCTCATTTCATTTTTGTGCCAGCGGTAAGAGACATCACTGATGAAGCCAAGGTCACAAAGACCAATCCTTTCGGCAAGCTCCTCTATGCAGTTTTGGAGAGTGTTACTGCTCAGCAAAAGGCCGAGCTGGAAACCACGTTAGAGGGTATTCAGAAGCGGCTTAACCGAATTGGTGGTGCTGACCGATTGGAAAGCATTGTGGAGACAGAAAGGAAGCTGAACGAGGTCTTGAAGGAGTACATGGCCTGTGATCTTGAGATTGAGTTTCAGGCCCCTTCAGTCGAGACGCTTCTAACCACGCCTCATCTGTTTGCGGATGATGGTTTCCGGAACATGGTTTCGAATAAAGGGCATGGACTTCAGCGGGCTATTATTTTTTCAATCTTGCGTTGTTATTCCGAGCTTGTGACCGGCGCAGGCGATGAGAAAAAGAAGCCTATGATTTTTGCCGTTGAGGAACCTGAATTATATATGCATCCACAGGCTCAACGAAACATTCGAAGGGTCTTCAGGGGGATAGCTGACCATGGCGACCAAGTGATGTTTTCCACTCATTCTTCGTTGCTTTTGGATGTTGCTTATTTTGATGAGGTCATACGTGTCGAGTCGGTCCAAGAAAAAATTGATCAAAAAAACACGGTCAGGAGCGTGGTTTGGCAATTGCCTATGGAGGCTATGATCAAAAATCTGAAGGCCAGACATGGTATAGACGCTACGGATGATTCTATGCGGGAATTGTATTCTCATGCCTACCATCCTAACCGGAGCGAAGGTTTTTTTGCGAAAAGCATCATTCTTGTTGAAGGGGCGACGGAGCAGTACGCTTTGCCTATCTATGCTGAAACGGCTGGCCACTCATTAGACTCTTTGAATATAAGCGTGGTCGATTCCGGAGGAAAAGGAACTATGGACAGGCTCTACCGGATCTTCAATGAGTTGGGCATACCGTGCTTCATGCTTTTCGATTATGACAAAGGCAATGATACTAAGAATATTGTGGACAAATCGAAGGAACTGCTTGAACTGCTGGGCGAAGATACCGATCCTCCAGATAAAATATCAATTGGTGTTAACGTGGCTTGTTTTCCGAATAAATGGGAAACGGATCTTGCAGCCGAAATACCGGATGTTGAGAAATTGACAGCTAACGCAAGAAAGGCAATGGGGCTGCATAGTGATTCTGGGAAGCCTTTAATTGCGAGGTACATCGCCAAGAAGCTTACATCCCAGGAACCGCCAATAATCCCTGATTCGATCCGTTCTATTCTTGAGAAAGCGGTTGTTGTGAAATGGAAAAAATGCTGTTTGTGTGAACTTCCGCAATAAGGACAAGAATAGGCATATGGCAGAGAAACATACCCGTAGAGATACAAAGGTAGAATCCGAAGGTGCTGAGTTTCTTGTGCTTGGCCGTTTGCTCATGGGTTATGTGTTTATTAACTAAAGGATGATAGCAATGCAAAAACTTGGATGGGACAACTCAGGTACGATAAGTTCAAAGAATTATACTTGTGGGTACTGCGGAACTTCCATAGCATCTCAAAAAGGATGGAATGCTAACGGGAATCAGATTCAAGTCTGCTTTTGACTCTTGAAAGACTGAGCCAATGGTTATGCCCCCTTTCTCCAGATAAAGAGGTGAGCTTTTGCTACACAACCGCAGCATTTACTATATCTCCTGAACCCTGTGCTTCGTTATGTTGCCTGCCTGTGCGTACCCGCACGCAGACAGGTGCTAACTCACCCGGAAACTTGGTCTTGTATGCTGTTTCTGTTCGTCGGCTTATAGCTTTGCACTCCGGCTTTGTTCAAACGGTCTCTCACGATTCCGCCCTTGCCTTCGGCTAATACTTTTGTTAATGTGTTCAACACACAACACATTAACAGGGTTCACGTATAGGGGGACTTTCACCCCATAAATTCACGTCTATGCCGGGCGTACACAAGACGCTCCAGCGGACTCCGTAAACATTGCCGCTGAGCTTTTCGCTTTTTAACAAAATGGGAACATCTAAATACAATCTTGAGCAATTGGGCTGGTTTAATTTCGAGCAACTTGTCCGCACCCTTTTGCGGCAAGTAATCGGCAATGGCATTTCTACATTCAGCGGTTCTGTTGATCAGGGACGAGACGCAACATTTCGAGGCGAAGCCAGTTCTGAAGTGGACCCCAAGTCAAGGACAATTTTTTCCTAAATTAAGGTGTGCTTCTTTTTGTCTTTTAGCTATTAAATGTCAATTACTTTGTCCGGTTTTCCCTTGTCATTTTTTCTAAGTTCTTCCCTCCTATTTTCTTCCTGTTTTCAAGATGATCGACAATTAGATTTATTCGGTTAGCCAGCATAAATTACTGCTGCCGAGAATGATCGAATAGTGTCATAAAAAGTCGTCATTTTACGATGGCGAAGCCTCAGTAAAATGACAACTTTTTATGACCCAGCAAGCGATAGCGCGGTAGGTAACGCCTTAACTGATATTCTATTGATGAGCACTTAAATTTTTGATAATTATGGCTAATTTTAACTACCGATTTCGTAGTCATCCGGCAAATTTAAAAAATCTTTTTTCGCCAATTGATACTCAATCAAATACCCAATTTCTCCTTTGCTTTTGAGCTGTGAAATCATCCACTGCGGCAATCGAATAGTCACAAGCTCGCGTTTCAAATGATCCGGTTTCTTTTTTCGGCCAGCTCCATCACGTCTTCCGCCTCGCATTTTACCTCTAAAATAGACAAATTGTTTGATTACCGTGTAACGTTATTCAAATTAACATGGTTAAAATGTATCAATTTGCTTGATTTCCGTATAACAATATTCAAAAACAACGTTACTATATTCCCGGACCAGCGGGACATTTGAACAAATCAAAACCGGCGTATCTACAAGTTGGGGAAGTGCAGCTGAATAACTCCGGTCTTTTTGCCACGAATTTCCATTAATTTGCCGCCGTTTTTTTGTGTAATTCGTGATAGTTGCAAAAATCTATGAGTATTATATTATTCATGCTGCCATTTTGAAAACTTCCTTTCTCCAATACACCTCAGCAGGTGTTTTTCTTTTGAACGACTGATGTGGTCGTTCAAAGTTGTAAAACTCAAAATATTCTTTAAGCCCGGCAATTAATTCCGTTACTGTTTCAAACTCTTCAAGAAATATCTTTTCGTACTTCACTGATCGCCATAAACGTTCTATGAAGATATTATCCATACAACGTCCTTTGCCATCCATGCTGATCTTGATACCTCTTTCTTTCAGTGTGCCGGTAAAAGCATTACCGGTATATTGTGAACCTTGATCGGTATTGAATATCTCAGGACTCTTATGCTTGCGAAGAGCACTCTCCAGAGCATTCACACAGAAATCGTCATCCATTGTCACAGATACCTCCCAGGACAACACATAGCGACTTGCCCAATCCATAACTGCCGTCAGATACACAAATCCATGTGCCAGCCTGATATAGGTAATGTCGGAACACCAGACCTGATCAGGCTCTGTGATCGTCAATTTTTTCAGGAGATATGGGTACACATTATGCTCTCTGCGTGGCTTGCTTGTATTCGGTTTTGGAGCCACTGATTCAATACCCATTAAACGCATCAGTCGTTGAACACGTTTGCGGTTTACATGAAAACCCTGACGGTTCAAATAGTCCCTCATC
>JAFDFV010000153.1 GCA_019309665.1 Deltaproteobacteria bacterium
GCAACTTCTCCGAAGGGCTTTCATGGTCGTATACTAAGGTCATAGTTTTTTTCGTCCGTTTCCCTCAATTCCCTTTTTGTTTACTATGTTTGGCAAACGCCGTAACCCAACAGACTCAAGCAGGCCGTCAAGATCATCCCTGGTAGACCAAAGCACACCATTTTTCAGCATCAACGCCTTTGCATCCTCAGTAAAACCGTCGTGAGCAAAAAACCATAATCTCAAAATCTGAAGTCCTTCACCCACTTCCTCTTTTACAATATTTCCCTTCCGCATCAAAGATTCTACCTCGGCCCGGCCTACCTTTCGGTCTACCCACCACTTGCTCTCACATATCCAGCGTTCTTTGCCTGCGCCGCCTTCCACGTCTATTTCCATACCACTGCCACCACCAAGTCTGCTTCGCAGCTTTACATAACTGAAGTGCCACGGCAGGGTAATATCCTCTTTGCTATGGAAAAATTTGCCTGGCAGGGTTTTGTTTTGTCCTGTCCATAGGATTTGAGCTATATATACCTCTGCAAGATAACCCCGATGGTCATGAATGCGACGCTTTATAGTCTGATACTGAGTTCTTAAATCGTTTTGCACCGCAGCTCTATCTTGACCCTCTACCTCAATCCTGCCCCACACCTTCAAGAACTCAAGCAGGATCGGATCATCTATCTTTTTGAACCATCCTCCAAGTTCCATATACTGAAGAAGATCGCCCCTGGACAGCTTTATCAGCACATCTCTGATAGTATCCATTGGCACGTGTTTTCCTTCACGCTCAGCGAGTTCTTTCTGGATTCTATCAAGGTCAAGCCGGTCTCCTTCCTCCAGGGCAGAAAGATAAAGCACCCACTTTGTAATGCCGTATTGATTGATCCGTTCTATCCACTTTATTACCTGATCATTCAGTTCAGCCCATATAAAACCGGAAGAAAGGTCTACTGCAAGAATTTCGTTTAATGTTTCTTCGCTTACAATCGGCTTTCCCTGCTTTGCGGCCTGGCGAACAACGGCTGTTATATAGAAAGGGTTGCCACCACAGCGATCCGACACCACAGGAGCCATCTCATCCAGCATATCAGTCTTGTGATAGAGTGCGGCTTTGAGTGCCAACTGTGCGCCCCAATAATTGGTCATCGGCTCTATGGGATGACTGTCAAATCTCCCGAAAAGAGATCCCCGACCAAGTATCTCCCTTGCCAGGATACTCATGGCAGAGCCTGTGACAAAATGAGGACAGGTGGGAGACTCTACCGCTTCCTGCATGTAACCGACGATATCAAACTCGTATTGTGGAAGACGGGTATTCTGAAATTCGTCCAGGAACATGACAATGGTTGTTTCATCTACGTCTGAAACACGACGGGGCAGCCATAGGGCATCCTTTTCCGGGATGATAACAGTCTTATCATGAAGTTCTTCAAATATGTTCAAGGCGCCTTGTATTCCCGGTGTTATTTCAAGACGTGTTCTGATAATCTCCGCCAAATCCTGATATTTTACGTTATGAGCGGAAAGAATAAAAGGATCATGAAGCCGAAAGGCTGTATACCAGCGCAGAAAATTCTCCACATATTCGGTAGCAAACATCCACCGATCTATGACAGTATCTCTAAAACTGTAGTATACAGGCACTACAGAGGAATTTCCTTTTTCGTAGTTATCCTGTCCGAAAAAAAGGGTATTTACCACCCGCTTGAATATCTCGGTCTTGCCCATCCGGCGTTGGCCTAATAATACAGTGGACATTGTCCTGCGACCTATAGCCTCAAGAGCTGCATTATAAAGATATTCCAAATGTTCCTCACGATTCGTATAAACCTCTTCAGATACCAATGGTCGAATCGCCCATCTGCTATTTTTCTTTTCTGCAACAAGTTGTTCGTTAATAGTATTCATTATGCCTCTAAGTAGTGCCTGAACGAAGTTTTCGTTCAGGCTCTAAGGGCTCGCTCAAAAATAACTTCACATTTTGATGCGCCGATCCATCCCGCATGGCTGCGTTGCTCGTTGGTTAAATAGGCCCTGCTATTCGCCCTCCTCGCGCCTTGCCATGCGTGCGCCTCAACCCCTGAAAATACAAATTTATTTTTGAGCGAACCCTAAGTAATGTTAAACGATGTAATTATCAAATCCTTCCAGAAAACGCCCTTGCAATTCTTTCTGATTAGTCACGGACACAAGGCGGAACACTTTAAATTGCTTTGGTCCTCATTGGTCATTCTCAACAAAAGTCTTCCAGATTTTCTTTACATTCTCACGCAGATCAATAAATTCACTACCAGGTACTTTAGCGGGTTTTTCCTGAAGACTGAGCCTGTGAGCGGATGCTCTATATTCCAGATAGGCCTCCTTAAGAAAACGTGCCGTAGAATCATCCACTATCTTTGTCTCAATCAATGTTTCCAAAAGGCGCACAATGTCTGTCCATCCGGCAAGTTCATTATATTCGCTGGATTTCAAAAGTACAAGATACTGAACTATAAACTCAATATCAACCATACCTCCCTGGTCCTGCTTTAGATCAAAAAACCCTGGCTCCGGGCTTAAAAGCTCCTTGCGCATACGTTCCCGCATTTCCATGACCTCCTGTTGAAGCCTGGTTTTGCTGCGTGAAAGAGTAAGCACATCCTTGCGTATCTGTTCAAAATACCTCGCCAGATTAATATCTCCGCTTACAGCTCTTGCCTTAACGAGGGCCTGATGTTCCCACGTCCAGGCTTTTTCAACCTGATATTCTTTAAATGCTTCGATGTGACAAACCAGAGGACCGGAGCTTCCGCTTGGGCGCAACCTCATATCTGTTTCATACAGGCTTCCTGCAGAAGTATGCGCGGTTAGAATATGAATAACTCTTTGCCCCAGGCGGGCAAAAAATTGAGCGTTATCTATTGGACGTATTCCGCCTTTTGTTTGTCCATTAGTCCCTGCATGAAGAAAAACCAGATCAAGATCGCCGCCATAACCGAGTTCAATACCACCCAGCTTGCCATAGGCTATAACAACAAAACCCCTTTCGCTTATTTTTCCGTCAAAAAGGCAGGTAGGCTTTCCATGTTTTTTAATTAAATGATTCCAGGAAAGTTCAAGAACCTCATTAATTATTGTCTCGGCAATATCGGTAAGATGATCACTTACTTTCATAAGGGGAAGGGCATTTGTAACATCCGCAGCCGCGACACGCAATATATTGATCTGTTTGAAAATACACAATTCTTCAATTTGATATTCAAGATCCTGGGCAGGTATGTGCTTCAGTTTTTTTCTTATCTCATTTATAATATCAGATTTTTCAGGTGGTATATATAGGGTGCGGGCATCAAGCAATTCATCCAGAAGTACAGGGTGGAGCGCCAGCAAAGAAACTATCCATGGACTTGCATTTGAAAGTCTAACCAGATGAACAAGAGCATCAGGATTCTCCAAAAGAAGAGCTATGTAACAGGTTCGCCTTTCTATTACTTTGATCAAATCGATTATACGGTTTAAAACAAGATATGGTTGTTCGGATTTTCCGACTTCCTTCAACACAAGCGGGATAAGCTTATCGAGCCATTTTCGCCCTTCATTACTCAGTAACCGTGTTCCCGGATCATTACGAAGATGTTCCAACAAACGCAATGCTTCATCCGGCCCGTCAAATCCAGCATTAAAAAGCACTTTATTGCTATAGTCATTTTCTATCAGATCAAGCCATACATTTTTCAATTCACTATCAATTTTTTCGCCTTTTGTCTCAAAATCTTCAGTGGCAAGCAATTTATTAAAATGATAGTGAACACTTCCCATGTGCCGTTTAAGCTCTAAAGCAAAAAACTCCCATTTATCAAAGCCCATTGATGCGGCAAGACGTGCTTTCCCAACAAGATCCGACGGAATTTTATGGGTCTGCTGATCAGAAAATTCCTGAAGCCGGTGCTCTGTATTTCGTAAAAACTCATATGCCTCTGTAAGATCATTGCAAACATCCTGTGGAATATACTTTCTATTCGCAAGAATTTTTAACACATTCAGAATACTACGCTCCTGAAGAACAGGCACTACTCCCCCACGTATAAGCTGAAATATCTGTCCGAAAAATTCTATCTCTCTTATACCTCCGGCACCAACCTTAACATCCCCATCCATTCCCTTATGACGTACTTCAAGAGATATTTTGTGCTTCATATCCCTTAAAGATTCATAAACTCCAAAATCAAGGTATCTACGAAAAACAAAGGGCTTAAGTCTGTCCAAAAGTCTTCTACCTGCTTCTTTGTTACCGGCCAACACCCTTGCCTTGATCCAGGCATAACGTTCCCATTCCCTACCCTGTCTCTGGTAATAATCTTCCATGTTGTCAAAACTCATAACCAAAGGCCCGCTTTCGCCAAAAGGCCGAAGCCGCATATCAACACGAAAAACAAGTCCATCCGGAGTGGTTGTGCCAATCACATTTACAAGACGTCTGCAAAGGAGCACAAAGAATTCTTCATTGCTGATGGACTTTGATTTACCTTTTGTTCTCCCGGCTTCAGTATATGCAAAAATCAAATCAATATCAGAAGAAAAATTAAGCTCACTTGCTCCAAGTTTACCCATACCAAAAACCACAAGATATTCTTGAGACCCGTCAGCTCCTGTAGGATTGCCATATTCAGAACAAAGAGATTTATAAAGAATTGAAAGAGCCTCTTCGAGACATGCATCTGCAAAGTTTGAAAGATCAGCCATGGTTTCCAAAAGATCTGCCCAGCCGGCAAGATCCCTCCAGGCAATTCTTACTTTCTCGCGAATTCTGAAACGACGTAGCGTACTGGAAATATTATTATTTTCTTTTGCCTCAGAAAGAAAGATTTTAAGCTTATTATTATATTCACCCTTTGCGTACCGTCTTTTAATATCGCCGCTTATAATAAGATCAGTCGGTATCTGTGGATTACGTATGCAGCTTCTGGCAACAAAATCACTGAAAGCAAAAACCTTTTTCATAACAGCAAATATTTCAGGATAATGCCTGATTTCGACCTTTGCATTCTCCGCTGCAGCTATAAAAGAATCCAGCTTATTCTTTGCTTCTTCTGCCAGTTCTTCCGGGATATCATTTGCTGATTTCATATTTGATAAGGTAATTTCAAATGGCCTTCATGCTTTAGTACTGTTCTTCCCAATTTCAAGTTTCAAGCCGTGAACGGTTACCAATGTCTTTATATAACAGGAAACTATCAGAGTTTAAAGTGTTAATTCGTGGCTGACCGAAAACCCCTTGTTCCGAGTGGTCATTGCGAGGAGTGAGGATTAAATTTTGAGCCTGACACCGAGAGTGGGCAAAAGGGGGCGTTTTGCAAAGGTCTCATTCTCAGGAGATCAAGAACTATATCGAACGGGCTGTACTTTATAAATAGTTCCCGTGCCGGACAATCTCTCCTTCTACAAGGTAGATTACTTCTTCTGCGATATTTGTGGCATGGTCTGCTATCCGCTCAAGGTGGCGGGAAACCAAAAGCAGGTTAATCAGATAACTCACACGATCGGGGTGCTCGCCAATAGCATGTTTGACCACGTCATAGGCTTCATTCATCATATTATCCTTGAGCATGAATTCGCTTTTTTCAGCCATCGAAGAATGATTGAAAGGGATATCAAGCCTTTGCCGTCTGGCAATAACCTTTACCCGTTCTGCGATGTTCACCGCCTCATCAGCAACCCTTTCCAGATCATTGTTTATCTTAATTACCGCTGTAAGAAATCTCAGATCAATAGCAACCGGCTGATACAAAGCCAAAATTTTCAGGCATTCTTCTTCTATTTCTACTTCCATCTCATCGATCTCATGGTCTGAAATTATAATTTTTTTTGCAGCATCACCATCTCTTGTCTCTAAAGCCCTTATTACCAGGCGAACTCGTTCCTCCACCATAGCTCCAAGTGAAAGAATTCTTTTTTTTATTTTTTCCAGTTCTCTTTGAAAATGTATGGTCATAATAATTTCCCCGTTTGTTACCCGAACCTTCCGGTGATGTAATCTTCTGTTTGCTTAAGTTTCGGCCTTGTAAAAATGGTATTGGTTTCACCTGTTTCAATAAGTTTTCCCAGATAGAAAAAGGCTGTTATGTCTGAAACCCTGGCTGCCTGCTGCATGTTATGAGTTACAATTATAATGGTAAATGATTTTTTTAATTGATGAATTAATTCTTCTATTTTTTGGGTAGCAATGGGATCAAGAGCCGAGCAAGGTTCATCCATCAGCAATATTTCGGGTTCCACCGCCAGTGCCCTCGCTATACACAGTCGCTGCTGCTGCCCTCCTGAAAGCCCAAGAGCTGATTCATGCATTCTATCTTTAACCTCATCCCAGATAGCCGCCAGTTTAAGACTCTCTTCCACTCGGTTTTCAATAATGCCCTTATTTTTAATGCCTTTTATTCTTAACCCATAAGCAACATTCTCAAAAATTGTTTTAGGAAAGGGATTTGGTTTTTGGAATACCATGCCGATCCGGCTTCTAAGCATTACCACGTCAACTGAAGGATCATAAATATCAAGGCCGTCTAATAGAATATTACCTTCCACTCTGCTTATGGGAATCAAAT
>JAFDFV010000529.1 GCA_019309665.1 Deltaproteobacteria bacterium
GAACTTTTAGGATGAGTACCTATAATAGAACCACTTTTACTTATTACTGCCGCTACTATTTCATCTTCTCCATCATTGTCAAAATCACCAATAGCAAAGTCACGTATATAACCGGAGATTTTTGCTGTTTTCCAGTTAGTTGTGAGCCCCAGGCCATTCCAGGAAAGCGACTCTATCTGAGCTTCTTTGAATTTTCTTAACTGTTTAAAGAGCCTTCCTGTTAATTCATAGTTTTTGACTGCAATAATTTCATTTTTTCCGTCTGAGTCAATGTCGGTTATAATTATTCTCATTGGATAATATTGGCGATTATCGGAGCCTGGCTCAAATGATGGCATTTCATAATAATGCGTGCTGCCCCCGTAATGAATACTTCCTGTCCATAAAACCCTGCCTGACTGATTGATAATTCTTATATAATCAGACTTGTTATAAGCAACAACAGCTTCTCCACCGTCGTTCATAGCATCGCCAAGACAAAAGCCCATTAAATTTGAGCGGTTTGACGGCAGGACTTTTCTATCTGGAACATATTCGGTATTGTTCCAAACCATTTCAAATATTTCGCTGGAAAAAGTATCAGGCCCGCCTGTTTTTTGTTTCTGGCCAAAGAGAATACTTCCATGTTCTGGAAGTTCAGCCACCCTGTAATACCAGGCGTTACTATCTACAATTTTAACATAATTTTCACCATCGTATTCAAGCACAATTGAATTGACGACATTTCTTTGTGGATTCAGGCTTGTTATAAATATTTCAGGATAACCGTTCTTATTAATATCTGCGACATCAACTCCGATGAAAATTTTATACTTGCCTTCATCTATCTTCATTATTTCTGATAATCGATTATTTTCAAACCGATAAATATGTACTGAATCAGGAGTTATAATTACTGTCTCGATCTTCCCGTCGTTGTCAACATCACCTAATGCAATACCATTTATAAGCTCCCTGAAATTCTTGCTCTTCCAGAATTCCCTCGAAGATTTTTGAGAGCGTGTCACAATAAATGCCGGATTTAGATCGCTCCTCTCGCCTGCAATTTCATAATCATCAAAAGACTGCACAAGCGTTTCAGGATGAGCATGTATGTTGTCTGCCTGTACAGGCTGAAGTTGTTGCTTTGCCGGCAATTCTTTTGACGGCATAACCCGGCCGAACACCTTTTCATTTATTTCCTCAGCAAAATTATTTATTTTAGGAATTACCTCACCTATTCCTTTGGTCTGGTTATAGAAAGCAAGGGTTTCTTTATCTCCTGTAACATCTACCATTTTTGAGTCAATGCTAACACTGTCTCCAAAAATTGTCAGGCTGCCAAAAAGAACATAATCCGCTTTAAGTTTGGCTCCAACCTCCCTGGCTTTTCCTTCATTTAAAACACCTTCAACGGTTTTTACGACTTTCTCGGCCTCTTGCCTGCCGACAATCTTCACATTTTCTCCAGAGGAAAGCCTGGAAGAAAGCATATCGAACACGCCGTCTTTTAAAAATGTCATATCTTTTTCAGCATTTATCTTAAACGGTATAATTGCAACACGATACTGTTTCGCAAATGCCGAATTTGAATTTAGACCTATTATTAAAATGATAAGAATACAGATTGTACTTACGTATTTATTTTTAAATATATTCATTTTCCCCTACTATATTTTTTTATTCTCCTTCAAAACCTCGTTAACTATCTTTGGATTTGCCTTGCCTTTAGTCTTCTTCATAACCTGCCCCACGAAAAAACCCAAAAGTTTGGTTTTCCCATTCCTGTAATCATCAACCTCTTTGGTATTATCTGCAAGCACCTTTAATATTATTTCTTCTATTGCGGAAATATCAGTAACCTGGACAAGGCCCTTTTCTTTTACAATTTTATCAGGCGCCTTTCCTGTCTTTGCCATGTCTTCAAAAACAACTTTCGCAATCTTTCCGCTTATAATACCTTCCTTGATAAGCCCAAGCAGTTGCGCCAGGCTTTGAGATGATATGGGCGACTGTTCTATGGTCTTTCCCTCAGCATTTAAAAGGCCCATTAGCGATCCCATAATCCAGTTGCTGACGGTTTTGGACTCAGGGAATATTTTTAAACAATCTTCAAAGTAGTTTGCTGTTGCCAGGCTTGCCGTCAGAACATCGGCATCGTATGAAGGAAGACCGTATTCCGTTATAAAGCGTTTCTTTTTTTCAGCCGGAAGTTCTGGCAGAGTTTCCCTGACAGCCTCTATCCAGTCTTCATCTATAAGCAAAGGTAAAAGATCGGGATCCGGAAAATACCGGTAGTCATGAGCCTCCTCTTTGCTGCGCATTGATGTTGACCTGTTTGCAACAGGGTCCCATAGTCTTGTCTCCTGCACTACCTTGCCGCCATCAAAAATAATTTCCTTTTGTCTGTTAATCTCATAATGCAGTGCCTTCTCAACATGCTTAAATGAGTTCAAATTTTTAAGCTCTGCACGGGTTCCGAATTGTTCAGCACCAATAGGTCTGATTGACACATTTGCATCACACCTGAAACTCCCTTCCTCCATGTTGCCGTCACATATGCCAAGGTAACGTACAATCGACCTTAGCTGTCTCAGATAATTCCCTGCTTCTTCCGGTGACCTAATATCCGGCTCGCTTACAATTTCCATAAGGGGTATGCCTGTCCTGTTAAAATCGACAAAACTAATCGGTCTGCCTGGATCATGGCTTAACTTGCCGGCATCTTCTTCCATATGTATTCTTGTAATACCTATCCTTTTATTAGAGTCGCCCACTTCAATATCTATATATCCAAACTGAGCAATAGGAAGTTCATACTGGGAAATCTGGTAGCCCTTTGGGAGGTCGGGATAGAAATAGTTTTTGCGTGCAAATCTGC
>JAFDFV010000154.1 GCA_019309665.1 Deltaproteobacteria bacterium
GGAAAATATTCAGAGAAAAACCAAAGCCAACAAAACTCATTTTGAAGTGGGCAAAAAGGTGCGCCAGACCATTGAGGAACTGGGCGGTACCATGCCTGAAGACCTCCCCACTCCTGAAGAGGACATGAAAAAGCTGGAACGTCAGGTGAAGTCTGCTGAAAAGAGGTTAAACAATGGATAATGGAAAATTGATAATTGACAATGAGGTGGCGAGATGAATGTGCCTGATGGATGGAAAAAAGTAAAATTTAAGCAGCTTGCACACATAGATAAAAAATCATTGGGTTCAAAAACCAGCCGTAATTATATGTTTAAATATATATCGCTCTCTGATGTTGACCATGGCCACATAAATTACGATCTGCCAGTTATTAAATTTTCTGATTCACCATCACGAGCCAGGAGAGTTGTGTCGAAAGGAGATGTACTCTTTTCAACTGTCCGCCCTAACTTGGAAGGATATTGTCGAATAACTGAGGCGGCTAATAACCTCATTGCCTCAACAGGATTTGCTGTAATAACTCCGAAGACGAATACAGACGCAGAATATATATCAGTATTTGTATTCGCATGACATTAAACGCCAGATATACGCCTTGGTTGTGGGTTCAAATTATCCTGCTGTAAATAGTTCAGACGTTAGCAGTTTAAAATTTATTGTTCCAGATGATCCTGCCGAGCAAAAAGCCATTGCAGATCTGCTTTCCACCTGGGATAAGGCCATTGAGAAAACCGAACGGCTGATTCAGGCGAAGGAAAAGCGGTTTTATGCGCTGTTGAGCAAATTGATAAGTGATAATGGACAATTGACAACGAGAAAAAGCGACTGGAAAAAGGTGAAGTTGGGAGCGGTCTGTAAAGTCATTACAAGCAATGTAGATAAAAAAACTTCGCAAAACGAAACCCTTGTTCGACTATGCAACTACATGGATGTTTACAGGAATTTCTATATTACTTCTGCGATGGATTTTATGGAGGCTTCAGCGACAACTTCAGAAATCCTAAAGTTTCATCTGAAGAAAAATGATGTTCTACTCACAAAAGATTCAGAAACACCTGATGATATAGCTAATTCAGCATGCGTTGTAGAAGACATGGGTAATGTTCTGTGTGGCTATCATCTATCTATTCTTCGTCCAAAAGCATATGTAAAAGGTTCTTACTTAAATTACGCACTTCATACTCCTCGAATTCGATACGAGTTTTCAAGACAAGCAAATGGAGTGACACGGTTTGGTCTCACCATGCAGGCATATAATATGGTTAAAATTCCGCTTCCACCACTCGAAGAACAAAAACAAATAGCCGAAACGCTATCCACGGCTCAACAGGAAATCAGTCTGCTTAAGCAGCTAACAGAAAAATATAAAACCCAGAAACGAGGTTTGATGCAGAAACTGCTCACAGGTGACTGGCGGGTAAAAGTAAAGGATAAAAATATCCCAAAAAGGGAAAATGTGGTTGACAAGCACCTTAAAGGGGATATATAATGCGCATTCTTTCAAAAAAAACTTTGGAAGTTTTCTGGATGAGGTATCGAGACAGTGAACAGGCATTAAAGGCATGGTTAAATGAAATGAAAAGTAATTCTTTCAAAACTCCAATTAAGATAATGGAGAGATATGGAACAGCCGATCATATCGAAGATAATCGTGTTGTTTTTAATATAAAGGGGAATAAATACAGGTTGATTGTTAAGTATCACTATAACAGCCAAATAGGATATATCCGGTTTATTGGAACTCATAAAGAATATAATAAAATTGATGCAACGAAAATATGATGAATATTAAAATAATCAAAACAGAGCAAGAATATAAGAATGCATTGGCGCGCATCGAAAAACTGATGAATATTCCTTCTGGCGATTCGCGTGAAGATGAATTGGAACTTTTGTCATTACTAATTGAGAAATATGAAGACGAATGTGTTGATGTTGGATTGCCTGATCCTGTTGAAGCCATAAAATTTCGCATGGAACAGGCTGACTTAAAGAGAAAAGATTTGGTTTCGTATATTGGCAGTCAAAGTAAAGTGTCTGAAGTCTTAAATCGTAAGCGTCCATTAAGTTTAAGCATGATTCGAGCCCTTAACGAGGGACTTGGAATTTCTGCAGAAGTTTTGCTTCAAAAAAGTGAATCAAAATTAAAAGAATGTCGATACAGGCTTTCTGATTATCCTTTCGCTGAGATGTTTAAAAGGGGATATTTCAACAGCATTTACAAAAAACTAAATGAAGCAAAGCAGTACGCTGAAGAGTGCCTGGAAGAGCTTTTTATCAATTCCAATAAAATGAAACTTAAACCTTGTTGCCGTCAATCAAATCATGCATTGGGTGATATAAACGTACTCAAAGCATGGCAATCACAAGTATTGAACCTGATAACCAATGAAAAATTACAACCATATCATTCTGAAAATTTTAATGAATCATTTATAGATAGAATTACCAAATTGAGCTATTTTTCTGAAGGAATTCGATTTGTGAAAGAAGCATTAAATAAAACAGGTATTCATTTTGTAATTCTTCAGCATCTTCCCAAAACCTATCTTGATGGGGCATGTTTCTTTTCTCTTTTAGAAAATCCGGTTATTGCTATGACTTTACGACATGATCGCCTGGATAATTTTTGGTTTACACTACTTCATGAATTGGGACATATAAGCAACTGTGATATTACAAAAGATGAAAAAGAAATTATTATGGATGATACAAGCACTAAACATGAATCAGATGAGGTCGAAGATAACGCAGATAAATTTGCACACGAATCCTTTATCTCATCTAATGTTTGGGAAGAAAAAAAACACCTGTTATCCAACAAAACAGAGATAATTACCCTGGCAAACGATCTTGGTATATCGCCTGCAATTATTGCAGGTCGAATAAGATGGGAAGAATCAAATTATACAAAGTTTACTGAACTTATAGGACAGGGTGAAGTTAGAAAAATACTACTATCAGATTTCTGACTATACAGATTTCATGGTACTCATCACAGAGTATGTTTATGACAGCATGGAAAAACTCGTAAGAAAATTGGGATAAAACAATGACCCATTTTGAAACCGACGAAAAGCATATTTCACAGCTCCCGGCTTTGCAGCTATTGATAAACTTGGGATTTGAATATATTACACCGGCTGAGGCCCTGCATGAGCGTCAGGAAAGAACGTCAAATGTTCTTCTGGAAAACATTCTGCGTTCACAGCTAAAAAAGATCAACCGTATCAGATACAAGGGTAATGAGTATCTTTTCAGTGAAGAAAATGTGCAGACTGCTATCCAGAAACTTAAAAACATCAAATATGATGGACTGCTTAAAACAAACGAAGCTGTGTATGACCTGTTGACGCTGGGAACTGCATTAGAGCAGAGCATTGAGGGTAATTCCAGGAGTTTTAACCTTAATTATATTGACTGGCGCAATCCGCAGCGAAATCGTTTTCATGTAACCATTGAGTACAGTGTTGAACGATCAAGAAGCACGGAAACAGCCCGTCCGGATATTGTATTGTTTGTTAATGGTATTCCCTTTTGTGTTATTGAGTGTAAAGCTCCTCAGATTGAAGTTAAACAGGCTGTTTCGCAATCCATCAGAAATCAGAATGATGATTATATCCCAAAACTGTTTATTTATGCGCAACTGGTACTCGCCGTTAATAAGAACAGCGCCATGTATGCAACTACTGGAAGCGCTGCAAAATTCTGGGGTATCTGGAAAGAGCGGGATAATGGACAATGGAAAATGGATAATGGGAAATTATTAGAGATAAAAAATAAACCATTATCCGAAGATATTAGGAAAAAAATTGAAGCCATCTTTCATTGTCAATTATCAACTATCCATTCTCAATTGATAACGGCTCAGGATGAGTCGTTATATTCTTTGTGTCGCCCGGACAGGCTATTGGAATTGGCATGGAAGTTTACTGTGTTTGACGGTGGAATCAAAAAAATCGCCCGTTATCAGCAGTATTTTGTTATCAAATCAACTCTTAATCGTGTGAAACACTTTGACAGCAATGGTTCACGCAAGGGTGGCATTATATGGCACACACAAGGTTCCGGCAAATCCCTGACAATGGTCATGCTGACAAGGAATCTTGCTCTGGACACTGAAATCATGAATCCTCGCATCGTTCTTGTAACAGACAGAGATGATCTGGATAAGCAGCTTGGCAACACCTTTGCTGCATGTGGCCTTGAGGCCAATCGGGCTACTTCAGGAAGAAATCTTCTGGAATTGGTCGCTGAAAAACGATCCGGAATAATTACCACACTGATTCATAAATTTGACAAGGCTTTTGCTGTAAAGAAATATCAGGATGAATCACCTGACATTTTTATTTTGGTGGATGAGAGCCATCGTACTCAGTTTGGATCATTCTCAGCCCGAATGAGACAAATGTTCCCTAATGCGTGTTATTTGGGATTTACAGGAACCCCTTTGCTAAAAAAGGAAAAGAATAGCTTTGGTAGATTTGGTGAATTGGTTGAACCCCATTATTCTATTACACAGGCAGTTGAAGACGGCGCGGTAGTTCCTCTTCTTTATGAAGGGCGTCATGTTGAAATGACCCAGAACAAGAAAGCAGTTGATTTGTGGTTTGAACGCCTTACCAAAGGGCTTACAAAAGAGCAGCAAGCTGACCTGAAACACAAATATGCTCGTGCAGAAATGCTGAATAAAGCCGATCAGGTTATCTATATGAGAGCCTTTGATATCAGTGAACATTATTGCTCCAACTGGCAGGGAACCGGTTTCAAAGCTCAACTTGTAGCTCCGAACAAAGCTTCTGCCCTGAGATACAACTCAAATTTAAATGAGATAGGCATTGTATCTTCAGAAGTTGTTATTTCTCCACCGGATATGCGGGAAGGCTATGACGAAACCGATGATGAAACGACTGATGACGTTGTGAAATTCTGGCAAAAAATGATGAAACGCTATGGCAGTGAGGAAGAATACACCAAGCAGCTTATCAATCAGTTTAAGCATGGCAGCGAACCAGAAATATTGATCGTGGTAGACAAACTTCTAACCGGATTTGATGCCCCCAGAAATACAGTGTTGTACTTGTGCAGGATTTTAGGTTAATCGGCTTTATGAAGGAAAGGAATTTGGTTTTATTGTTGATTATGTAAGTGTCCTGGGAGAGCTGGATAAGGCCCTGACCATGTACAGCGCTTTTGAGGGATTTGATGAATCAGATCTTATCGGAACCATTGCTTCGATAAAGAGTGAAATAGATAAACTGCCTCAACGCTATTCAGACCTGTGGGATATTTTTAAATCAGTCAAACATTCTTATGATGAAGAGGCTTATGAGGTCCTTCTTGCGGATGATGAACTTCGAGAAGAATTTTACGGGCGTTTGTCAGAATACAGCAAAACTCTTGCAATTGCTTTTTCATCAGACCATTTTTTGTTTGAAACTAATGATAAAACATTATTCAGATATAAAGCTGATTTGCGCAAATTCTACTTACTGAAGGCTTCCGTAAAACTTCGTTATGCTGAAGCCATTGATTATAGGGATTACGAACCGAGGATCAAAAAGCTTTTAGATACGCATATTCAGGCGAATGAAGTAATACAGCTTAACGAGCCTGTTAATATTTTCGATGATAAAATGTTTAATCAGGTTAAGGAGGAGCAAGGGGTTTACCAGACAAAAAAACCCACTGCTTCAAAAGCCGATACTATTGCGCATGCCACCAAAAAAGTAATTACAGAAAAAATGGGCGAAGATCCGGCATTTTATGAAAAATTCTCAAAGCTCATCCAGCAGGCAATCGAAGATTTCAGGGCAAAAAGAATATCAGATTTAGACTATCTTGAAAAGGTTGTAAATATCCGAGATAAGGTTGTTGGAAAAGTTCATGACGATGTTCCTGAAAAGCTTACCGGAAATGAAGATGCTATGGCATACTATGGTGTATTAAAGCCATTTTTTGAACGGGCAGGCACAGAGACACAGCCCCTACAGGATGAATCTGATCTTGAAAGCATTGCTGCTGATACAGCAATTGCTATCCACAGTATTCTAAAGGCGCATCAAAAGGTACATTTTTGGTATGATGATGATGCACAGAAGCAAACCGTTAATGAGATAGATGATTATTTATATGATGAGTTGAAAGCCGGAAAAGGTATTGAACTGTCATTGGATCAAATGGATGATATAATAGAAAAGGCGCTGCAAGTAGCAAAACACAGGAGCTACAAATGATTGAGGCAACGAGTATTGATAAACGGTCTTTTTTTTACGGCCAAAAGACCATCGCCTACAGCCTCTTTTTTACAGACAGAAGATCTTTGGAGATTGCTGTTCATCCGGATAGTACTGTAGTTGTCAAAGCTCCGCTGGATTCTGACATTTCATTAATTGAAAAGAAATTACACAAAAGAGCGCGGTGGATATTCAGACAGCTAAATTATTTCCGGCAGTTTAACCCTAAAACTCCGGATCGACGATACATAAATGGTGAAACGCATTTATACCTTGGAAGGCAATATCGGTTGAAAATTTCCCATGGCCAAGAGAATAGCGTTAAGTTGATTAAAGGTTTCTTTCAGGTTGCTTGTAGGAAAGAGCATAATCCAGAGATTGTAAAAAAGCTTATGAATAACTGGTACTTACAAAAAGCAAACATTCAATTCAACGAAAGCCTGTCTCGCTGTTGTCCGAAGTTTAATGCTTTTGATCTCACCCAACCTTCAATCTCGATCAAGCGCATGAAAAAGAGATGGGGAAGCTTATCGGATAAAGGCACGGTTACCCTTAATACGAATTTGATTAAAGCACCGAAAGAATGTATCGATTATGTCGTTACCCATGAGATTCCGTTATCCCGGGGTGGAAAAAAATAAAGCACAAACTCGAACTGAGTATGGCTTAAAAGGGATAAAAAATTTCGCATGATCGGCATGTGCGTATCTGATGAAAATATTATGGTTGACAGAGGCATGGCCCCTGCACAAGCTTATCAGGTTAATCACCCTGACCACTGCCGGCAGCGGCTATCTCAACTTTCATCCAACACGTTCTTACGACAACTATTCTTTTGAAGTATTACCGGGAAAATACCGGATGATCTTTGAAAGCGATGCTTCCGAATACGGAGGACATGGCCGGTTGCCTCGCGGCAAGGAAAGGCATTTGCTCAGCCTCTATCTTCCCACCCGCACGGCTATAGTCCTGCAGCGTGTTGAAACATGAAATTATATTAAAACCTAAATTGAGCAATTTTTTGGCTCGATCCGCACTGTTCTCTTGCGCATTGTCACCACCGACCTAATTCCCGGCCATTTTCATCGGTCTGGAATCCTACCACTGCCATTTTTTTCGTTTTCTTCCATTGAAATATTTCAATTGTATATTCGGCGACAATATCTGTCTGACCTCTTCTCTTTTTTTGTGGCCAACAAATGTCAACATTTCACGATCGCCGCAAAAGACCAAACCTGAACATCCCCGCCATGTGGGCAGGGATGTTCAGGTTATGATTTTTCATAAAATGAGAAACGCATAAAATCATGTCCGCTGTATTCCCTATAAGCGAAATCGGCGTTCATCTAAAAAAATGGAAAATTTATTTTTGATCCCTAAGGAACGGGGACGAAATAACTTCCCCAAGTAGGCGCATAGATTTGGGTCAAATTTGTTCGATCTCAAATCACAAAAGTTGATGGAATAGCGGGCTATTTTGATATTTTTGTGAT
>JAFDFV010000155.1 GCA_019309665.1 Deltaproteobacteria bacterium
CCCTGAACTTCTTTTGTAATGCGGTCAGCAAGATAAAACAGGGTTTTGTAATCAACTCTCATTGGGGTAGCGGTACGCGCATCAGTACTTTCCCAGCATCTTATTTCAATCTGTCTGCCGAATTCTCTCATGCTGTTTCGCATACCAGTCACTCGATCCTTATGCAAAATAGCCATATTCTGAAATGAGTCCATATCCCCAAAGACCTCTTCCATAATAACGGTCGCGTGCCTGACAAGCTCAACATCCTCAGGCGTAACAGCGCCAATAACTCTTGCAGCAAGCGCAGGCCCTGGAAAAGGTGGTCTGTTAAAAATTACTTCAGGAAGTCCGAGGCCTTCAGCAACTTTTCTTACACCATCTTTACGAAGTTGTAATAACGGCTCAATTATTTTGTATCCGAATGTTTCCTGAGGATCAATGCCCAATTGTTCAAAGACATTATGCTGCCTCTTGATACCTGCAACCGTTTCATCAACATCAGTTAATATAGTCCCCTGAAGAAGATGCTTTGCTCCGCTTTCTTTAACAAGTCTCCCAAAAACTTTTTTGTAAAAGGTCTGGGTAATGGCTTCTCTTTTTTTCTCAGGATCATCTATGTCTTTCAATGCTGCGAAAAATTCCTGTCTTGCATCAATTATTTCTACATTAACGCCCATTTTGCTGAAGATAGAAACTACTTCTTGCGGCTCATCCTTTCTCATCAAACCATTATCTATAAAATAAGTTTTCAGTTTTTTATCCAGAGCCATATGTCCAAGCAGTGTAACAGTTGAAGAATCAACGCCGCCTGACAGGGCATTAATAGCTGTATCATTCCCCACGGCTTCAGATATATCCGCTGTCTTATCTTTAATAAACTTTTCAACATCCAGTTCATTTGCCGTTATTTCACTGATAGACACTGTTTTTCCTCCTTATTAAATTAGTTAATCTTTTCAAGGGACAATTATATAACTATCGAGAGTCTGATTACATGAAAGACTATTTTTTATACTTCCGTCAGCGGGAGTCGAACCTACTGCATAGCCCATGAATAAAGGGTTTGCTGGGAGTCTAATTAACATCTAATCAACGTACTTTAAGTTGTCGTTTATTGTAGAAAATAAAGATATCTAACCGATATTATAACCTTTTTATGAATTGCATGGGTTCGAGGTATATAGCAGATATCACAAAACGGAGTGACGTCCAGCTTAACTCAATTCATTTTGGGAATGATATTGGTGCTGTTGTAAACATTTTGGATGATGTCGGAATGATAACGCCTTGAACCTTTTGAGAATCATTTTAATATCATTTATCGAAGGAGTAGAGTCTATTTTAACTAAACATTTTAGTTTTCTTTGAGTTAAATTAAAACGAAACATATTTTTTGCTTTCGGATTTGCTAATATCATATGTTTAAAAGGCGGTTCAGTATCTCTTCTTTTAGCATAACTACCGCAGATTCTATTGCTTCAGACAAGGTTTCGATCGAGCTTAGAATTGTTTGGAGATGAACCATATTTAGAGGAATATGAGCACGGGGTATCGGGTTTAATGCTGCTACAATGTGCAAATGAGGTCCTTTTTTGTATATTGCATGTGGTTCATTGTCAGGCTCATTGGGATCACAATGCAAACACAGAAACTCCCTTTCAGAACGGGTTTCTATATCCAATTGAAATATGCTAAGGTAGGCCCGATTCAAGCACAATTGATCATCACTTAATAGATCCCATTTTTCGAAATATGATGCATAAGTTTTAGGAACAAAGGTATTGAATCGCCAGTCTCGATAATTTGTTGTAGCTCTTGCACCATCGTGGGTTCCGATAATATAACTGTTGTGAACAAACTTAGGCTCCCATGCTGGCCCACTTGAATTTGCTGGAGTGAGTGGTTCCAGCAAAACTCGGACCTTTTCACCACGTGAAGCTACTTCTTTAAATGTTGCTTGGATCAAGAGCATTATTCTATAAAACCCAAAGCTTTCCTTTCTTGAAATGAAAGCCCATAAGCTTCGAAAATTAATTCATCAAGTTTTTTTTCAAGAGCCATCGCTTCAACCCCAAAAGTAAAAAGCCGATTGTCAACGGTATTTAAAATGCGCCGCATTAGAGTTGAGCTAACTTTACTTGGATCAGGAACAGGGGTTTTTTTTAGGGTTTTCACTTCTAGCAACATATATCCGCGACTATATTTGTGGGAATGTGAAGAAATGTACCAATAACAAATGTCTGAATTTAAAACTGCTAGAAAGAATCGTAATAACTCATGTTCAACATTTTTTTCTTTCGGATATAAGAGCGGGGAACGGGAAATAGCGTATTTCCCTGTGGAGTCGAGAGAAAAGCGAGGTACTAATACTAAGTGAGGTGTGACAATTTTCGGACGCATCATGCGTTCTGGCACTCTGGGACGTGTTGGTTGCCACCAAGGTAGTTGTCCTTTCCTAACTGGGCTTCGATTAGTTAAAATGTCTTTTTTTGATGAAAGATATTCCCAGGTTTTTGGGTATTTCTCGCTAAGCTCTTTTTCGTCTAATTTCCGATTATTTATATAGGGGTAAAAAAAATAATTATCCGTAGCATCGGGGGTTATAAAGGGTTTCATTTCCCTGTCACGCAAATAGGAAACAAATAATTCTTCTTCCCCTGCTGGAATATGTTTTTCAGAAAGAATAAAAATTTCATCAGCTCCAGAGATAAATCCTTGATGGATATCTAAGAATTTGCCCAGCGTAGGTAACGTATCGAACTTTCTTTTAATTGCTGATTCGGCTGGTGGCAGAATCAGCCAATCATTCCCTTTAAAAGTGTCCTGTCCAACCTCATAAATGCTATATATATTGGTTTCGACAATTTTTCCTTCTAAAGCATCATGGAGCGCAGGGCCAACCTGATCTTGACATTTAATAACTGTTGCTGGAGGGGGAATTTGTTTGCTATCTTGTATTTTTTGAAAAATTAGAAGGATTATATATGATCCACTATCGTCAAAAACACGAATAGCTGAAAGGTCTGCTATACATCTAATCCAACATGTTTTCGAAATGATTTTACGCATTTTTTCTGCATTATTACTTAACAAAAAACTATGAGGTAAAACGAAAAGCCCATAACCACCAGGCTTAAGAATTTCTAGGCCTATGCGGAGAAATGCTAAGTACATGTCTATTCTTCCACTTGCGTAACCCTCCATAAAACTGGTAACTCGCATCCGCATTTCTTCCTTTTGTGTTGTAAGCGAAACGAAAGGGGGATTAGCAATTACAGCATCATAATTATTTTTAATCTCCGGATTATTTATAAAATATTCAATGGACTCAACCGAAATCACATTTAATTCTTTAGGTAAAGAATCAATTAAAATTAAGTGCAAAAGGGCAAGGGATAAACGTGTTGCTTGACATGCATTTTCATCAACGTCTAAGCCGAATACATTGGAAAAAGAATTTTCTATTAATTCAGTAGTTACTCCATTTTTTGTGGGATCACATATTAATTCTAAAATGGTACGCAAAAAAATACCTGAGCCGCATGCTGGGTCGGCTACTTTGATACGTTTAAAAACTGCGGGTGGAATGTTTTCTTGGAGGTACCTGGCAAAAAAACGAGCAACAAATTGAGGGGTATAAATACTGCCATATGCTTTATTCTTTTCCTCTTCTGGAAGGCTCGGAAATAGTGCTAATTGAGGAGATTCATCGGTTCGAAGGATAGAGACATAATGTTCGTAAATGCGGCTAAGAGCATGTTTTGACATTAAAGAAAAATCATATTTATACGGTGCAAACTTGTTTATATAAAAATCTGAGAGAAGAGCGAAGACTGTCCCCCTCCCTAAACTATCAAAAACTCTAAGCTGTTCGATGTCTATTAAACGACTTGGTATGTTTTTTCTAATGATCTTGTCCAGGCTGTTTTTAATGAAATCGGGCAAAGTTAAACCTGAGCGTTCATTTGATTTCCATTTTTCAAGCATTGTTTCAAAAGAATCCGGTTTTTTTAGCTTGAATTGGATCCGCCTAAAATGATCTTCGATAGCTCTAACAAAGATAATTGCATTAAAGAGGGCAGAAAAGGCTGAGTTTGAAACATTAGAACCTAACTCAGCAGAAAGGATTCGCTTCCAATCAGAAATTGTACTAATTAATGCTGAATCAAGAGCCCTAAGGTTAGGGTTAGGCTTTTTCCCTGTAACTTGCTCAAAGGCTTCGCCACGCAATTTACCAACGTCATCGCGTGAAATATGATGAACAAAAAACTTTAAAGGATCAGTACGATTGAAAACATATGTAACCTTATCGAATTCAACTTGAATATGCCATTCAACAAGGTTGTTATATGAAATGGAAAGGAGATGATTTTTTTCTGCACGGTCTAAGTCAGAAAAGCGCCTGGAGTTTTTAAAAAACGTAATGACAGCAGAATTTTCCAAACCGTGCTCTACAACAAGATGAGCATTTGAAAAATCGCTTAACGAAGGTTCATCTAAGCTATCACTTGGCCGCCATCCAAACTCAGAGGCAAAATCATTCAAGAGCCTATAACGATCAGAGTCTATTAGTGGTTTCGAAGTTAATTCTAGAATGATGTTGTATTTTTTTTGCATAATTCAGGTTTTTCTTATTTAATAGCATTTTAACTGGCGATTAATTGCTAAGAATGGTGTGAAATGGAGAAATTTAAATGTTTTTTTAAATAACTAATTTTTTATTATTTTAAACTGAAAATTAACAAACAAAATCCAAAATGGCAACTGTAATTTGGAAGATCGAATTTCTGTAATATGATCTCCAATTAGTTATTGTTCGATTAATATCCAATATAGTGTGGTTGGTCACAGCACCGCCAAGTTGTGATATCTTGCCAACAGAGCAACTCAAGAATTCAATAGTTTTAATACAGATAGGGTTTGCATATCACAGATTCTAAAGTGTTTCAATTTTGTTAAGTGATAGCAGATATCTGTAACAGAGATATCTTTAACAGCAAGGGTAAGCTGCCGCCAACATTGCGGAGCAAACAACTTTAGAATAGTACTGACCTTTTTGCAGGGCACGGCCTTTGAAAAAGCGCCGCGCTGTTGGCGGTCAGCTT
>JAFDFV010000530.1 GCA_019309665.1 Deltaproteobacteria bacterium
AGGTTTCTGATATCTTTAGGTCCGAAATGCAAATCCGCGATCAGTTTCACAAACGAGAACCTAAGTAAGGATCAGATTTATAGGCTTCCCGCCCGCCTTGACATGACAACGTGTTTCATCTCTTGTTTAGAACCATTTTAAACCAAGATTCTTGACTTAGGCATGAAAAGTCTTTATGAATTGAACCCATTGTGAAATAGGTGTAAATTTAATTGACGGCTTCGTATTTGCGAAGCCGTAATATTTTATCTTTAGAAGTATGTGAAGCCTTAAAAAATGAAACAGAAAATCAAAAACATGATTTATAATGCGTCTAAGGATGCATATGATAATGGTGATTTGCCATCGTCGGATTTTCCGGAGATTGAGGTTGAAGAGCCTAATGCCGGGCCTCACGGTGATTTTTCAACAAACATTTCAATGGTTATGGCATCAGTCCAGAAGATGCCCCCCCGCAAGATTGCAGAGGCCATAATAAAGAATATAAACGACCCGGATGGAATGCTTGACAAAACTGAAATTGCAGGGCCGGGGTTTATTAATTTTTTCTTAAATAAACATTCCTGGCATCCTGTTTTACGTGAAATTCATGAACAGGATGCATTATACGGCGCTTCAGATATTGGTAAAGGGAAGAAAATCCAGGTGGAATTCGTAAGCGCAAATCCAACAGGTCCGCTGCATGTTGGACATGGCAGAGGTGCTGCTGTTGGTGATAGCGTGGCAAACATCCTTTTGTTCTGCGGTTATAATGTTGAAAAAGAATACTATATTAATGACTCCGGCTGAAGACTGTTACCAGGGCGACTATGTTCGTGATTTAGCAGGAAAAGCAAGGGACGATAATGGGGATAAACTTTTATCAATGAGCGAAGAGAAAGCTATCTCTTATTGCGCTCGTTTTGCAGCTAAAGATATCCTTTCTGAAATAAAGGAGGACTTAGAATCTTTCGGGGTAGTATTTGACAACTGGTACAGCGAACAGGGACTCTATGATTCCGGAAAAGTTGATAAAATAATAAATGATTTCCGCAAACAAAATATTATATTTGAGGATGATGGGGCGCTATGGTTTAGAACTGAAGATTTCGGAGATGAAAAAAATCGTGTTGTTGTTCGCAGTAACGGCCTAGAGGTTTTGAAAGAATTATTGATGTATGGGGAGCCGATCACCACGGATATATTCCCAGGGTGTCAGCCGCAATTGAGGCCTCAGGTCACACCAGAGACAAATTTAATGTTATTCTGATTCAACTTGTCAATTTGCTGCGCGAAGGAGAGCCTGTTTCAATGTCAACCAGATCCGGTGAGTTTGTTACCCTCAGAGACGTAATCAGTGAAGTCGGCAGTGATGCGGCAAGATTTATTTTTTTAACGCGTCATTATGAGAGCGCACTTGATTTTGATCTGGAACTCGCCAAAAAGAAGACAAATGACAATCCTGTGTATTACGTTCAATACGTGCATGCCAGGATATCAAGTATTGTCCGGAAGGCACAGGAAAGAGGAATAAGTGAGATAGTCTGGAATGATGCCGCAATATCCGGTCTTAATGAACCTGAGGAAATACAATTAATTAAGATCATGGCGCGTTACCCCGAAATAGTAAGGTGCAGTGCGGAGTATATGGAACCTCATCGGATCACATATTATCTGATGAATCTTGCATCAGCTTTTCACGCCTATTATAATAAACACAGAGTGCTTACAGATGAGGCTGAATTGACTCTTGGAAGACTTTATCTTGTACTTGCAATTAAAAAGATAATCCGAAACGGTTTGTCACTGCTCGGCGTGTCCGCACCTGAAAAAATGTGATGAAGAATAAAAAAGATAAAAAAAAACCTTCTCTTCAGTTTGTTCCTAAAGAGCCTTCAGTCTGGATTTTTTTGATTGTTTTTGTTTCCGCATGGATGTTTGTTTTAGGTGTTCTTGTGGGGAGGGATACGGCTCCTGTAAAATTTGATATTGAGAAACTTCAGAAAGAATTGGTTGCTTTAAAAGAAGCGGTTATCAAGAAAGAGCAAAAACTGTTTAAAATTGATTCAGACGGGGTTAAAAATAAAACAGATTTCGGTTTTTACGAAGCGCTGAAAGAAACCAAAAAAGATAAGAATAATGGAGCTGATATATCCAAGAAACAAGAGACAAAACATCTGACTAAAAATAAAACTGTAAAAGTTAAGAAAAAGGTAATTCCCGACAAATCTAAAATAATAAATAAAGGCGAGCAAAATAACTTAACAGAAACTGATAAAAAATTTACAATTCAGGTTGCATCTTTAAAGGATTCAAAAGATGCTGATGAAATGGTGGCAAGGCTGAAAAAAAAGGGATACCCTGCTTACAGGATTTCAAGCAATATTCCTGAAAAAGGTATCTGGCACAGAGTAAGGATAGGTTATTTCAAAGATAAGGCTGAGGCCGGCAGCACTCTTGATAAGTTAAAAAAAGAAAAATATGGTCCGATCCTTATGAATAGATAGATAGGGGTTGGGGATCGGGTGCCAGGGATCAGGGGATAGAAAAAATGAAAATTACTAAAAAGGAAGTTGTTCATGTTGCGAATCTTGCCCGGCTCGATCTGGATGAAGAGTCCATCGGCAAGTTTGCTGG
>JAFDFV010000010.1 GCA_019309665.1 Deltaproteobacteria bacterium
TCTGGCCATAAATCCCGGAACTGTTGAAAAGAAGATTGACGGGGTGCCGACAAAAGAACCTACCTATGGGCTGCCGGCTTTCTGGATTAAAGAAGAAGTTAAAGAAAGTGCTATGACTAAAGGATATACGGTAGTTGATCTCTCTACTGTTTTAACAACGCATCTGTCCGATGTGATCAGACATCATGCTCATGAATTATTGGGAAGACAGGAGGTCCAGCAGTTATTAGATAGCCTTAAATCCTCCCATCCAAAAGTGGTGGAAGAATTAATTCCCAATTTATTGTCTCTTGGCGGTTTAGGGAAAGTGTTGCAGAACCTTTTAATGGAGCAGATCCCTATTCGTGATTTACTAACTATTTTGGAGACATTGGCCGACTGGGCTCCAATGATAAAGGATATAGATGCCCTGACAGAGCATGTTCGTCAATCACTGGCAAGAACTATTACCGGACTCTATCAGGCATCTGATGGAAATATACCATTAATAACCCTTGACCAGAGCATTGAAAACGCCGTATCCGGAGCAATTCAGCAAACAGAACATGGCAGTTTTCTCGCTATGGAACCTAATGTCGTCCAAAAAATCATGAAAATCCTTACCAAAAATCTGGAGAAGTTTTCACAACTGAATTGTCAACCGATTGTTTTATGCTCAGTCCCGATTAGATCGCATTTCAAGAAGCTTGTAGATCGGTTTATTCCTAATTTAGTAGTGCTCTCATATAATGATATTTTAAATAATGTTAAAATCCAATCAATAGGAACAGTGGGACTTTCTGATGCAGATTAAAAGATTTGAAGCAGAGAATATGACAGAAGCTTTAAGGTTGGTTAAACAAGAATTTGGTCCTGAGGCAGTGATTCTTTCCGCCAGAAGCCTGAAGAAAAAGAGAGGTGTGTTTTGGCCTATGAAAAGACCTGGAGCAGAGGTAACGGCAGCAAAAGATACCAGTTGCACGGAGGCTAAAGAAGTTCCACCAAACAAGATGCGGAAGTTTTATAAAAATCAATCACTTCGATCCAATTTAGAGGATTCAAGCAAGAAGAAAAGCTCAGTCAGCTTGCTTCATGGGGAGGCGAATGCATTAAAAAATAGACATAATAATCATATAGTTAAAAGAAATCATGTTCCTCAGAATAATGCCAGGAAATTATTTGCGTTGCATCAGCGCATGTTGTTTCAAGGCATAGAGGAGAATATAGCTCTGGATTTGATAGAAAAGATAAATAGAATTATGTCATCAGAGAATGTTTTGAAAAATGAAGAACTTAAATCCTGTTTGATTCACGCTTTTGAGAAGACAGGCCTAAGAGTTTCTCCGATAAAAATGGAACAGAGCAAGCAAAAAATTGTTGCTTTTGTGGGTCCTACCGGAGTGGGAAAGACAACAACTATTGCCAAATTAGCTGCCATCCAGGCTATCAAAATGAGAAAACGTGTTGCCTTGATTACTCTGGATAATTATCGAATCGCTGGAATTGAACAGCTCAAAATTTACGCAAAAATCATCGGAATTCCCATCGAAATTGCTTCGACCGGCAAAGAATTCAAGGAATGCCTTAACAGGCTGAAGGACAAAGATCTTATTTTAATCGATACTGCTGGAATGAGTCAAGGGAATGAATATCAGTTTAATGAACTTAGGATTTTTTTTGATAAAATTCGTTATGTTGAAACTCATCTTCTCTTGAGTGCCACCACAAAAGAGAATGATCTTATTGATATATTGGCAAGGTTTAAAGTATTTCCCATTAGCAAATTGTTATTTACAAAGCTTGATGAGAGCACCTCGTATGGAAACATGCTTAATCAGATAATTCAATCAAAAATACCGGTCTCATATTTTACAAATGGTCAGCAAGTGCCTGAAGATATAGAAATTGCAACATTAGAAAGGTTGGTGGATTTGATAACAGGCCAGGAAAAGGATGGGAGACATTTCAGTGAATCTTACGTTGCAAGCAAAGACTCATTCTTTTTTCATTGTTTTGACTGTCAATTGGTAAAGGAGATTAAGCAAGAGGATATCATCGTATTTGAAAGAGCAATAGATGCGGCAAATAAACAGCTCAAACCCTGCGGATTATGTTGTCCTGACAAGGTTGAAAAACAGAATCTATATTCTTGGGATGCAAATAAAAGAAAAAGCGGTACTTATCAATGATGATTGGATGATTAGATGAGAGAAATAATGAAGCAAAAGGACACCTCGACCAAGATAATAAGCTTGACCAGAAAAATTGCAGATAAAAATGCTGCATTGGTTCGAAGGAAAAATAGAAATCGCAAATCAAATACGCGCGTAATTGCCATAACCAGCGGCAAAGGAGGGGTCGGCAAAACTAATATTGTCGGCAATCTTGGGTTTGCGCTCAGCCAATTAGGGAAAAAAGTTCTTATTCTGGATGCGGATTTAGGGCTGGGAAATATTGATGTATTATTAGGGCTGGCTCCAAAGTATAACCTCTCTCATGTTATTGCGGAGGAAAAGAGTATTTCGGAAATTATAATTAAAGGCCCTGGGAATATGAATATACTCCCTGCTTCTTCCGGCATCCAGGAACTTACCAAATTAACAAAAGAGCAAAGAATCCAAATCCTTACTGAGCTTGATTCATTAATTGATTCGATTGATATTTTATTAATTGATACTGCGGCGGGCATTTCGTCGAATGTGATGTATTTCAATGTTTCCGCTCAAGAGATAATGGTCGTTGTAACTCCGGACCCGACTTCTATTACAGATGCCTATGCTTTAATGAAGGTGCTTTCTCTCAAGTATTCGGAAAGGCATTTTAATTTACTGGTAAATTCGGCTTCCAGCAAGCAGGATGCACACGAGGTCTTCAGGCAATTGAATCTGGTTGCTGATAGATTTTTAGATATATCAATCGAATACAGCGGATGCGTGTTATTTGATGAAAACGTCACGAAGGGCGTAAGACGCCAAAAGATCGTCAGTGAATTATATCCTGATACGCGTGCAAGCAGGTGTTATGCCTCTCTGGCGAAGAAAATCTGTAAATCACGGCCGCACCATTCTCCAAAAGGAGATACCAATTTTTTCTGGAAAGATCTTATTCAGAATAAATTTGATTGAGCAACAAGCAACAAGCAACGAGCAACGAGCAATAGATTATGGAGCCGGCAAAAAGACAAATAAAAAACCCATACAATGAAAACCTTTTATTAAGGAATCAGATGATAATCGAATGTCTTCCTGATGTTAAACGTATCGTTTACAGGATTGCAATTCATCTTCCTCAGAATGCGGTGGAGATCGATGATTTAGTGAATGCGGGCATTGTTGGTTTGATCCATGCTATAGAAAGGTATGATCCTGCAAGAAATACAAAGTTTATGACTTATGCGGCATTTCGAATTAAAGGAGCTGTCCTGAGTGAGTTGCGTTCTCGAGACTTTTTTTCAAGGTCAAATAGAAAGAAAATCCGTGAGTTGGAAAAAGCTTATTTAAAGCTGGAACATAAATTAGGCAGAGAGGTTGAAGACAAAGAGGCAGCAGAGGAATTGGGGCTAAACCTTGAACAATTTTACCAGATTAAAAAAATGTCTGGCATCTCTTTCATTAGTTTTGATGAGTTTGGATATTCTTCAAAGGAAGAAAAAAAGAATTTTATGAGCTGTCTGGTTAACAACGATGCTGAGGATGCATTGACTTTGGCAGGGGTAAAAGAAATAAGAACCGCCATTGCTATAGCTATTGATCAATTATCGGAAAAAGAGAAGCTGGTAATCTCATTATATTATTTGGAAGAATTGACCATGAAAGAGACAGCAAAGGTTTTGGATGTAACGGAATCAAGGGTCTCTCAGATTCATTCCAAGTCAATTATTCACCTGCGAGAGATGTTGAGGAAGAAAGGGTTGATAGAGGATTGATCAACCAATCAAGGTCAAAAGAATGACGGGATTCAAATGTCAAAATTTTGGCGTTAGAGTGCGGGTGCAACACAAAAAAGAATGTCGAATATCGAACAAGGAATAATGAATGTCGAAGGAAGGAATGTAGCAAATTTGATTTTAAAAGGCATTTAATTGGCTTTGCTGTACGAATTATTCGTACAGCAAAACTTTTGTCGCAGTTAAAACTTCATAATTCGACATTCCTTAGATACTTTTTTAAAGGAGTTGGGAAATGATATATCCCACAACAGACTTTTGGGAATTAGTGCTGGATGTTATAGTAGACAGCGTTCTGCGAATTGCCTGTATCAAGAGTACAACAGACTTTTGGGAATTAGTGCTGGATGTTATAGGGCTCTCCCTTTGCGGTATTACAATTTTGTATCTAATTAGAAACAGGTCTACATATAATCAGTCTCTATTAAAAGAATCCGGAGAGGGAAATTCCAACAGATTTAATGATGAAGTGCTTGCTCAATTAGTAAAGCAACAATCAGACATGCCTTTTGAAACGATTTCCGATGCTATAGAGAAAGAGCGGATGCCTTTACATAGTTTGCAACCTTTTTCTGCAAAAGAGACGGGCCAGGTTCAGGAGGACTCTTATAATAAAAAGAGTTCGGGCAGTGACAATTTGGCAGGTGACGAGTATGACGAGGTCGCAAGGTTGGCGAATTTGGGGTTGAGCGTAAAAAAAATTTCTGAGAGAGCAAAAATACCGAGAGGAGAGGTTGAGCTTGTTGTAAAGCTTAAGGGGCTCGAAAACTGAGCATCCTGTGGACTCTTCAGGCTGTTGATAGGCAAAAAAGGGGATGATTAGGCAAAAATTACCGTAACGGTTCACGGTTCACGGTTCACGGTTCACGGTTGATCAAAACATAAAAGCAAGAGGCTCAGTTGTGAGAACGCAAGGGCTCAGAAAGAAAATTAAAGAACTAATATTCAAGAATTGAGATCAATATCGAACATAGTTCAATTATTAAAAATTCATTTAAAAAAACTGTGAACCGTGAACCGTAAACTGTAAACGGTTACAAATTGCGGGCTCTCGGGCGCAATCGGTCGAGTCATAGAGCAACATGCCATGACTTTAGGCACTTCAAGTACTTTGCTTGGTACGTCTCTTGCGTATTATTTTGGCAGGGTCAGGGTAAAATAGAAATTTTGGAGGTTGGAATATGAGTGGAGCGATAAATTTGCTTGCTGCCGGAGGAATATTCTATGAAAAAAAACTGGCAGTCTTGGCCAATAATCTTTCCAACATTAATACAGTTGGATTTAAGAGAGATCAAGCTTTTCGATTATCTGGTTTGAAAGAGAATCCTGAAGGGAGTTCAATTCCAGGCAAGTCGCAAAATTTTTTTCCCATTATGCCGTTTGGGACCAGAACCGACTTTTCTCCCGGTCCTCTGAAGCATACAGGGAATGCTTTAGATCTATCCTTAGACGGAAACGGTTTTTTCTGTATTAAAACATCTGAAGGGATTCAATATACCAGAAAAGGAAATTTTACACTCAATGAGAGCGGAGAGCTGGTCACCCAAGAAGGGTTACTTGTTTTGGGCGAAGGAGGTAACATAGAAATCAATGGCAAGATTGTTGTTGTTGATGCGGAAGGAAATATTTCGTTGGACGGAAATCCGGTCGACACCATAAAGATCGTTGATTTTCCTCAGCCCTATGCCCTCGAGAAAGCCGGCAATTCATTGTTTGCTCTTGCTGATCCGGACATTGCAGAAAATGAAGCCGAACAAGTTAAGGTGCGGCAGGGGTTTGTCGAATTTTCGAATGTAGAAGCCATAAGGGTGATGACGGAGATGATTGAGGTGCTCAGGGGATATGAGTCATACCAGAAAATTATTCAGTCTATACATGATGTCAGCTCGAAAGCAATCAATGATGTCGGAAGACTGGCATGAGAAGCTGTAAACCAGTGCCTAAAATGCCTAAAGTATATTAAAATGCCTAAAGTTAAGGAATTCTGCCATTTTATATAGATTCCTTCAGTCGTCAATGTGCAAAGGAGGAGTAATTTCTGCAACTCTGGATTATCAATTAGCACGCCGAAGGCGTACCATAACTTTAGGCACTTTAGGGCACTTTAACATACTTTAGGCACTAACAAGTTAATACGGGAGGTTGATTATGATCAGGAGTTTATGGACAGCGGCTACGGGAATGCAGGCCCAAGCATTAAATATTGATGTCATTTCAAACAATCTGGCCAATGTAAATACTACCGGCTTTAAGAAGAGCCGGGCTGATTTTCAGGATTTGCTATATGAAACACTTTCTCCGGCAGGAGTTGCCTCTTCAGCAGTTACTCAAGTTCCTACCGGGATGCAGGTGGGGCTTGGAACAAGACCGGTGGCTATCCAGAAGATTTTTATGCAGGGAGATTATCAATATACGAAAAATGAACTGGATATGGCCATTGAAGGCGATGGTTTTTTTCAGATCTTGCAGCCCAATGGAGAGATTGCATATACCAGGGCCGGGGCATTTAAGCTCAGTGGTGACGGAGAGATTGTTACCTCTGATGGTTTTCTCATGGAACCGGAGATATCTATTCCACTCGATAGCACTGCAATCTCTATCGGAACAGATGGAACGGTTTCGGTCTTACAGGCAGGAGAGACCACCTCCAGTGAAATCGGAACTATTGAGCTTGTCAGGTTTGTTAATCCTGCAGGGCTAAACAGCATAGGCAGGAATCTCTATCTTTCCACATCAGCTTCAGGCGATCCTGTTACCGGTACTGCCGGAGAAGATGGGTTCGGCACCATTACTCAAGGATACTTAGAGTTGTCTAATGTCAGTGTGGTTGATGAGATGGTCAACCTGATTACTGCTCAAAGAGCTTATGAAATCAACAGTAAGTCCATCCAGGCATCCGATGAAATGTTGCAAATGGCAAACAATCTTAAACGGTAAGAGATGAAAATGAAAACCTCGAAGTTTTTTTTCGTCCTTATTCTTTGTTTATCACTTTTTTCCTTTATATTGGAAATATCGGCTAATCTGTCTGCTGCCGGCATGACCAGTATAAGGGTTTTGAAAAAAGCGGAGATAGAGGATGATAAGATGTTATTAGGAAAAATTGCCATGATCAAAGGTGAAGACTCGGAGCTGGTTCAAAAGCTGCGGGCTATTGTCGTCGGAAGTGCGCCTTTGCCCGGGAAGTCACGCCGGATCGACGAGCATTACATAAAAATCCGTTTGAAACAAAACGGCGTTGATTTATCCAGGATAATACTGCAGGTCCCTGAAAAAAATGAGATATCCAGAGGTTTTATCGAGATTTCCAGGGAGAGAATTGAAAAGATTGCTATGGATTTTATATATAAAAAAATTCCCTATGAAAGAAACAGAGCAAGGGTCAAGGAGATTCGGATCAATCGCAGCGTGGTTCTTCCAAAAGGAAGTGTTACCTGTAAAGTTGTTTCTCCCCCAAATATGGATTTTTTCGGCTTAATCCCCCTCTCCATTTCTTTCAATGTAAACGGGAGGTTTCAAAAGAAGGTGTCAGTGACTGTTGATATTGAGGTGTTAACGGAAGTGGTTGTCACCAAAAGGCCGATTGGAAGGTATAAAATGATAACAGAAGATGATATTTGTTTACAAAAAAGGGATATGTCAAATTTATCGTCCAATATTATTACTAACTCCGAAGATGTCCTGGGCAAAAGAGCCAAAAGAACAATTAATGCAAAAACAGTCTTGCGGGCTGATCTTGTAGAATTTCCTTTTTTGGTCAGGCGTGGAGACATTGTGTCGATCATCGCTGAGTCGGATAGTTTAAGAATTACCGCTCTTGGAGAGGTTAAGGAAAAAGGCCGTAAGGGCCAGAGAATTAGAGTTGTAAATCTTGATTCTAAAAAAGGGATATACGCTCGTGTGCTTGATTCAAATACAGTAGTGGTTAATTTTTAAATTCTTCAAAACCGGAGATTAAAAAGAATGTTTTGCAAATATAAGAAGTTATCAAAGTTTTTAATGTACATCTGCTTTTCTTCATTCTTTTTTATGATTTTTTTCGGTTGTGCCGCCAGGATTAAAGAAACAAAACCGCTAATGGATAATATTGCCAATGAGGCCAATAAAGAGCCTGCATTAAAACATGATGGTTCTCTATGGCAGGATGGCGGTCCATTGAGTGAGCTGTTTATAAATCCTAAAGCCAGAAGCATTGGAGATATCGTTACTATCAAAATAGTTGAATCCTCCAGTGCTTCAAATAGAGCTACAACCAATACAGGCAGAAGTTCCTCTTTATCTATGGGCATAGATAATCTTTTTGGTCTGGAAGGTCGGTATGATAAATCAAGTCCTACAAGCAAAAGTCCTCATCCATTTTTTAACCCTTTTGCCAGAGCAAACGGCGATTTGTCGAGTACTTTTGACGGATCCGGTACAACCACCAGGAGCGGAGACCTTACGGCATATATCACTGCAAGGATCACAAAAGTATTGCCTAACGGCAACCTTGAGATTGTTGGAACACGTGAAGTAACGGTAAACAGCGAGGAACAGACGATAGCCTTATCCGGAATTATCCGGCCGAGAGACATTTCGCCGGATAACATAATTCTGTCAACTTATATATCTGATGCCAAAATTGCATATAGCGGTTCAGGTATAATTAATGACCGTCAGCGTCCCGGCTGGATGGCAAGGATTCTGGACTGGGTCTGGCCACTTTGATTTCGGGGATCAGGGGGCCAGGGATCGGAAATGTTAAGGTGTTGGTTGTAGTGGCGAATCTATTGTTCGCCCATCACAGGAGGGAAAGGGATGGCTGAAAAGTTGAACAAGAGTATGCTTACAAAATTTGTGTTACTATCGGTAATTCTGACCATTTTTATCAGTCATGCTCATGCCGTTCGGATCAAGGACATTACAGATATTGAAGGGGTTCGTAAAAACCAGTTGGTCGGATATGGGCTGGTCGTGGGTTTGAATGGAACTGGTGACGGCAATAAGTCGGAATTTACTACTCAATCCATGGCAAGCATGTTGGAAAAAATGGGTATAACGGTTAGTTATGAAGATATAAAGGTTGATAATGTTGCAGCCGTGATGGTTACTGCCGATCTGCCGCCATTTGCAAGAGTCGGCAACAGAATCGATGTTCTTGTCAGCTCGATAGGCGATGCAGATAACCTTCAGGGAGGAACATTGCTGCTCACTCCTCTTAAGGCCGCAGATGGAAAGGTTTACGCTGTTGCCCAGGGCCCGGTCAGCACAGGGGGGTTCTCATCCGGAGGAGAAGGCGGCAAAGTCCAGAAGAACTTTCCTACTGTGGGACGCGTTGTAGGCGGGTCTACGATTGAAAGAGAGATACTGTTCAATTTTAATCAAAAAAAAACGTTATCCCTGAGATTACACAATCCTGATTTTACTACTGCATCTCGTGTGGCTGAGGCAATCAATACAGCCCTGTATGAACAGATAGCCAAAACTCCGGATGCCGGAACCATACAGGTAGGGATTTCGGAAAAATATTCGGGAAACATTGTGGGATTAGTTGCTCTGATAGAAGGATTAAATGTCGTTCCGGATACAACTTCTAAAATAGTGGTTAATGAACGAACCGGAACCGTGGTCATGGGAGATAATGTCAGGATTTCAACCATAGCAGTTGCTCACGGAAATTTGAGCATTCAAATCAAGGAATCAAAAGATGTTTCTCAGCCCCTTCCTTTTTCACAGGGTGTAACTGTGGTGACTCCTGAAACTGAAATTTCAGTAGAAGAGGAAAAAAACAAACTCTTGTTGGTCAAGTCCGGAGTAACTATTGGTGAGGTGGTAAGGGCTTTGAATGCACTTGGAGTATCCCCTCGGGATTTGATTGCCATCTTCCAGGCCATCAAGGCAGCCGGGGCACTGCAGGCAGAATTGGAGATAATCTAATGCCGCCCTTAATTTTTCCGTCAGGCGTACCACTTCAATCCGTCAATAAGCCGGAATTACTAAAAATAGATAGGGTACAAAATTCTTTAGAATCCGGAAAAGCCTCTTCTTCCTGTAAAAGTGACGCTCGACTTAAGGAAGCGTCTTTTGAGCTGGAATCGCTTTTTATTAATTACCTTTTAAAAGAAATGCGAGCCACTATTCCCAAATCAGGGTTTATAAGCGGGGGAAAGGCTGAAGAAATCTACACCTCTATGTTGGATTCTCAACTGGCAAAAGAAATGGCCTCCAGAGGAGGAATCGGCCTTTCTTCTCTTCTTTGTGACCAACTTTGCACCGAGCCGGAAGATGATGAATGATTAGTCGAGTAAGGTAAATGGATGAATCAACAAATTATCTAATCAACAAATTAAAGGTTTAGCCATTTTTGCCGATAAATGATGTAGATAGAAATTACGTAACATTTTAGCCCTTAACGACTCAACAACTTGACCAAGTTCCAGGGAGGTTTGAGAAATGGAAATTACGGCGAAAAATTCTCCTATTAAGTTAGAGGCCTATATTAAAAACCTCAGCGATAAAGGAAAGACAGGCCCCTCATCAAAACAAGGCCCTGAGGAGATTCTTAGTGAGGATAAGGTTGTATTATCCCCAAAAGCAAGGGAGATTCAGGAGGCAAAAAAGCTCTTAAATTCTCTTCCGGATGTCCGGGAGGAAAAGGTAGCTCATTTAAAAAAACAGATCGAGAATGGAACTTATCAAATTAAAGGTGAAAAGATAGCCGTCAAAATGCTGAAGGAATCTCTTCTTAACGAAATGCTATAGACTTTCAGATAATTCATTTCACAAGGCTATAAGGAAAAATCTGAGTAAGTCGTGCTGATGTGTACGTCGACGAGGATTTTAACTGATAACGCAGTGAAATTATTTATCTGAAAGTCTATATGAACGAATCGATGATTTGGTGGATTACATGAGTCAACGAATTGACAAATTGACGAATTATAGAATGGATTTGCTGTTTAATAAATTTTTATGTCTGCTTGAAGAGGAAACAGATTTTTATCAATTGTTGCTTTTAGTCGTTCAAAAAGAGAATAGGGCGGTAGTGGATTTAAAACTGAAAGAGTTGAATGAGGCTGCTAAAGAAAAAGAGAATTTGCTCCTGAAAATTCAGATACTGGAAGAACAAAGGCAACGCATGCTGGAGAGGGTGGCTGATTCTATAGGATGCCCGCTTCAGGGCCTTACCTTATCTGAATTATCTCAATTGATAGAAGAGCCTTACTCCACCCGGTTAAAGGACTGCCGTTCTAATCTTTTAGCGCTGACACAAAGTATTCAGGATGTTAATAATAGCAATAAGTCCCTAATAGTGCACTCTCTTAAACTTGTTGGAAGTTCATTATCCTTATTAGATAATTTAATTGCACCCATTCCAGTTTATTGCCAGACCGGTAAGACTCAAGTTAATGATCAAAGCGGGAAGGTTCTTTCCGCTCAAATTTAGTCGACTACTCGACTACTCGACTAATTAAGGAATCAGGTATGCACAAGATAGACGAAAAAATTATTTTTATGATCGAGAAGATCGAAGAAGATATAGATACGGTTGGCTTAAATGATAGCGATGCATGGAACAATATTCGTTCTCAACTGGAAAGAGTGATTCAGGATATTTCGGGTGAAAATACTGAGTTGGTTAACATTCACCGTCTTTGTATAGAGGGAGTGAGAGCTTTATCTGACAAATCCGTTGCTGACTCTTTATCCCTTGTTGATGCCATATCGGGTGTATTGATAGCCTCTGGGCGGTATCTGTCGGATACTCCGGATAGCAGACTTCTTATTAGAGAAGCCGGTAATGCGTTAGGAAACATTTTGAACAAAGACCCGGTTCAATGTGACTTGCCGCTAAGCTGCTTGACACTTAATGATGCGGCTGCGCTTCTGATTCAACTTGAACCGGATGACATCAAAGGATTGACTGGTTTGCAGCAATCGCTAAACGCTATTGTTGCTGATGGATTATACCCTGAATCTTCTCGGAAAAATATTATTCAGGCTGCTCAAAAAATTGAAGAAGTTATTAAAGCTGATGTTTCCGATCTTGATTCTACTATTACCGAAGTTGGTAATCTTATTGAAAAAGCTATGGATGAGATAGGGGAGAATAGCGGAGAGGGGATCACCGGCAGCGTTGAAGCGAGAGTAACTGACGATCAGGCAGGTGTGGTGGAGGAAAACGGGAATAAGGAGGTTGATTTTGTTGTAGAGCAGGACGAGCAGGCCGCTGAAAAGCCGGTATCCGATTACATGCCTGAAGACGCGGATCTCGAACTGATTGGCGAGTTTATTACTGAAGGAATTGATTTAATCACAAACGCCGAAGAGGCCCTGTTAACTCTTGAAAATGACCCGGATGATATGGATGCAGTGGGCACTGTTTTTCGCGCTTTTCATACCATCAAGGGGACCGCTGCCTTTATGGAGCTTACTATCATATCGGAAATGGCCCATCACGCAGAATCGCTTTTAAGTCGTGTTCGAGATCGTGAAATACGCTATACCGGCGGATACGCAGACCTTGCGCTTCGTTCTCTTGACATGCTCAAAGAGCTCATTCAGGCTGTTGAGCAAGCTTTAGGCGGCGAGCCTTTATCCAAACCGGAAGGTTACGATGATTTGATGCGTATTCTGGAAAATCCGGAAAAAGCGGGTATATCTGAAGATTTTGATGAAGCAACTACGCCTCGAGTCGGCGACCTTTTGGTGGCTCAAGGCAATGCTGAAAGGCAGAAAGTCGAAGAGGCCGCAACCTTATATTCTGAAAAACAGATCGGAGCGGCAATTATGAAATCAAAGGCCGCATCCATAGAGCATGTCGGCCAGGCGATTCGAACACAGAAGAGGATGCATGGCGCCAAACAGGTTGTGCAATCATCAATCAGGGTGAACACTGATCGGTTAGACCGTTTGATTGATATGATGGGAGAGTTGGTAATTGCCCACTCGATGGTGGCTCAGGACGAAATTATGGTCAATGGTGGAAACCACGAACTCTTAAAAAAGGTTGTCCATACAAGCAAGATCGTTCGTGAACTGCAACACATGGGCATGTCAATGCGGATGATTCCCCTTAAATCTACCTTCCAGAAAATGACCCGGCTGGTGAGAGACCTGTCTCGCAAGGTCGGTAAAAACATCAATTTTGTTACTGAAGGTGAAGAAACAGAGATAGACAGGAACATGGTAGATGTTGTTAAAGATCCACTTGTGCATATGATTCGCAATTCAGTAGATCACGGCATCGAACTGCCTGATGTCAGAAAAAAAATCGGCAAACCTGAATATGGTACGGTGCACCTGTCAGCCTATCATTCTGCGGGAAGCGTAGTGGTAGAAATAAAAGACGACGGGAAAGGCCTTGACCGTGAGAAACTCCTTGCCAAAGCGCGAGAAAGAGGAGTTATTAGTGATGGGAACTCGTTTAGCGATAGAGAGGTATTTAACCTGATCTTTGAACCAGGCTTCTCCACTGCCGAGGTGGTTAGTGACGTATCCGGCCGTGGCGTGGGGATGGATGTTGTGAAAAGAAATATCGAAACTCTGCGCGGACAGGTCGAAATTCAATCCGAATCCGGAAAGGGAAGCGTTTTTAAAATGAGGCTTCCTCTGACTCTGGCGATTATTGATGGAATGGTTATTCGTGTGGGCCGCGAAATATATGTTGTTCCGACAAGTTCAATTGTCAGGTCTCTCAGGCCTGATCCAGAAGACCTTTCAACAGTATTAAATCACGGCGAGATGCTCGCTCTCCAGGGGAAGCTTATTCCATTGTTTCGACTGGACAGTCTATTTGACATCAAAGGCGCTGAGCAGGATCCTGCCAGGGCACTTGTTATGGTAATTGAAGACAACGGAAGTCAGGCAGGCCTGCTTATTGATGAGTTGATCGGCAGGCAGCAGGTTGTTATCAAGACATTGGGAGAAAGTATGCGGGATATACCCGGGATTTCCGGAGGCGCTATTATGCCGAATGGTCGAGTAGGACTGATTCTTGATGTTGGCGGGCTGGTGAAATTTGCAACTACTCGGAATGAGGA
>JAFDFV010000156.1 GCA_019309665.1 Deltaproteobacteria bacterium
TTCAAGTTTGAGATTGACGCTTGCCCTTTTACCTATCTTGAAAGAGCCGGTCAGGCCTGTGTTTATGGTGACTCTGTCTTCGTCCTCGGGATTCCCACGCCTACTGTAGCGCACATAACCCCCATAAGTTTGATTGCGAGTCGGCATAAAATAGGCAGTGCCTTCATATATTCCAACATCAACTGTTTGGTCCTTCAGCCTGTCCTTTGTTTTTCCCAATTCGGCAGAGACATTAAAAAAGAGCTTTTTGAAACTCTGTCCTACCCGGCCCCTGAAAGTCAGCTCCCTGTAATCGAAATCCGGCTCCGGGAAACGGTCTTCACGAGTACGATATCGTGACTCAATTGAAATGGTTGTTCCTGTCTTAAATATGTAGTTCAGTCCTAACAAACCAAACCTTTCTATCGCGGCCGATTCAATCGAAGCATCCATATCAAGATTATTCTTCTCCTGGCGGAGGGTGGTATTCAGGGTGAAATGCTTTCTTATGGGAAAAAAGAAATTGCCTGAGATATACTCCTTGTCCTGATAATAGCCTGGAAAATCGGGTTCTGCGTAGATGTATTCCAAACGATAAGATCCGCCCCACTCAGGAGAGCCGTAAAGGTTGAGCCAGTATGCGTTGTCATTCCTGTTACCATCTTTCCCGTATGCTGCTTCAAATTCAATGTTCGTATTTTCAAAAGGCTCAAGTTTCCCTTGCAGACTTGCAATTTGAGCATCTTCTATATCGCTTTTTTTTTTGAACAGATTGAGACCAATTCTGTACCTGTCGCGAAACAGATAATCAAAATGAAGGGCTGTCTCTTTCTTTTCCGGATCAAGCCACCTTGTTTTCATATGATAGCCCCTAAATCCAAAACCGCCTAAGACCAGCCCAGCCTCAGCCCCCCTGCCGTCACGACTCTGCTCGGTTAGGCGTGAAAGAGAGTAATAATTATCGCCCAGAAGAACGTCAGCATCCTCGTCCCGGTACCCGGCAAAATACCTATCACGCTGCCCAAACATTGAAACCTCTTCAATGGTGTCAGGCCCCCTGAACAGGAATTCAATCTCATCTTCCCCATCTTCGCTCAGTTTTCCTCTCCCTGAGAATTCACCCTGAAATACGGTCTTTTTCTCTTCATTCTTCTGGCCTGCTGACCTGAAGGTCAACTCTGCCGGAATCCTGTGGAACCGATCCACCTCTCCCGTTATCTTAGGGATAATGTTTACAGCGCATCTTGCCTGGCCTCTCATTTTTTCATCCTCAACAGACTGGACCGTCAACTTGAGGTGATGCTTAAAACCCTTTCTGAGCTTTTCATCGGTTTTTACGGTCACTTTGCCGGTCTTTGATTCTCCCGGGGCGAGCGTTATCTTGTCAGGAACAACAGTGTACGGCAGGTCCCGACCGCTTTGCACCTTAATAACGACCCTGTTTTCTGTATTGCCGGCATTAATCACTGAAAAGATGGCTTCGTAAGGCTCCCCTGCGATAACGCTTTCCGGGGCTTGCAGAAATTCGGCCTGCAGCTTTGTGACAGGGAGGACCTTCACAAAGATCCTGGCAAAGTCACTAATGGAGGGATATTTGACCGAGTTAACCCGATAGATTATCTCATATTTGCCGGCTAAGGCTGTCTGGGGGATAAAAAAGCTGACCAGCCTTATTTCTGTGCTATTTGGAGCAAGGCGGAAAGGAAATGAGGGTATGATAAGTTTCCATCCCTCAGGGAGTTTTACATGTGATATGAATTCCAGCACTTCATCTAAGGTATTGGTTACTTCAAAAGTGGTGGTTACAACGTTTTTTGGCTCAGTCTCAAATAATTCCTGCCCGCTTATCCCGACCTGTACACCTCTCTGCCGGGCCTCAAGCCTGTCGGCAATAAATAAGAAATGAGAAATAATCAGCAGGATAAAGAGATTTCTCTTCAATCTTGGCACCTATTCGAACTTAAGGGTATAGGTAGCCCCAAACAGATCGTCACCGCCGCAGTCCGCTACAACCAAGGCCTTGTATTTGCCTTTGGGCACATAGCCCAGTTCAATCCTGATTCTGACGGAAGTAGTGGGATAAACACCCATCTTTACACCTTTAAACTTGCCAATAGACTTGCCTTTTTCATCATAAAGCTCGGCCCATAAAGCCGGTCTGAGCAATCTTTCCCCTATGTTTTCTATATCAACCTGTAAAATTCTTCCTTTATCTTCTTTCAAAAGCCTTGTTTTTAAGAATTTAAGTTTGCGGGCGCCGGTATCGCCAATCTGCGTTATCATCTGGACGCCGTAACGTATGACCTGGCTTATGCCAAATGTGATTTTATCTTTCTCCTGCCTGGCCACCTCGGGCGAACTTGAAGAAATACCCTCAATCATAATCATGCTCCAGTAGGTTCCGCTTAGGGTCTTATCATCGGGGACTTCAAGGATATAGTTGACTTGCGATGTGCTTTTGGGTAGAATTGTAAGGCGATGCGGGCTAAAGGTTATCCAGTCGGCGTTGGACCGGGGGTCATTCCCGGGTTCACCATAGATATTTCTTCCGTCACAGAAAAAAAGGTAATCGGTCTGGTAGATCTTTACCTCTTGAGGATCTTCTCCCGTGTTCCTGAGCTGGATGACTCCTTGGTAGGTTTCTCCCGCCTGGTTTTCCTTTTCATATGTCAGGCCGCTTGTAACAGACACCCCTGCCACGGATACACAGGGCATGATCAAACAAAAAAACAAGCCCATGAGAATTATTCCTGTTTTAGATCTCATAAAAGTCCTCCTTATTGGATATCAACGACTGTGTAGTAGAGTACGGTGGAATAGGAAGATGGGCGAATTTGAATAGAGGCCCCCGTCAGTCTCAACTGTATATTTATGCCTTTCACCATCCCGGAACCGGAAAAAAACGGAGTATTGATATCTGTTACCTCTTGATAAGAAGTACCGCCGCTGACGTTTCCACCTTTGCCATCAGAAATTCTCATGACATATGGATGAAGGTTGTTGCTCCAGTTATTATCCACCTTCCGTATATCAATGCGCCAAGCATCATTTATCCCCCTTACATTCCTGATGTCGATCGATACTTGCCCTGAAGCGCTGGTGTAAGTGCTTTGCAGGTCGCTCCCCGCGCCGGACAATAAGTCGTTTTTATCAATTGTTCCAGACCAGTTGCCGATCACTGTAATAGATATATCAGCGTAGGCCGTTTGGGGTACAAAAAACAAAGGAGCCAAAAGGAATATGATGAAGGTTCTGATTGAAAATCTCATTTTATTGCTCTTTCTCCGGCAGACCGGGAATCTCTCAATCTGAAAGGGTAAAGGTAACGGTCCTTGCGTCGGTGGAAAGCACACCCGCCTGTACATTGGCGCTCAGCTTATAAGTTATTGTCGGGCTGCTGTCAGCCACATGGCTTATGCCTGTCACAACGTTGGACGCTGAGGTGGTAAGGGTCACGTAACCCTGGCTTATACCGCTGCCCGACGGGGCGGCAACACCTACCTCGAGCGTAACGTATGCCGGCATGGCCGTGTCAATGCTCGCCGTAATCCTCTTATTGGCGCCGTTTGTAGTTATGGCGCATGTGGATGAACTGTCTGTGACCTCCTGAGGCTGTTCACCTGCAACTGCCGAGGCAATAGACAAATTAGGAGTCCCTGTTACTTCAATCTCATTGATGGCCTGAAAATCGAAGGTCATGACATGGGTGCCAACGTCCGCTCCCATGGCCGCTCCGTTTAATGCAAGGGCAAGCGCTGCTGCCGGCAAAAGAAATTTCAGTCTCTTCATCAGTTTTCCTTCTCGTCTTTTTTGGGTAAGGGTAGATGTTTAATTTTAACGGATTGCGGCACTAAATCAAGTATTTTTTTCAGGCACTTACCTTTTCGTGAGCACAGAGGAGAAAACCAGATATGTCTAAAAAGCGGGCACAAAAAAGGCGGGCCTGTAAAAGACCCGTCTTTTTTCTAAATCTTTACCCCAATTAAGAGTCTGCAATGGTAAGGGTGACTGTCTTGCTGTCTGAAACCACACCGGCGGCTATCGTGGCACTGAGCTTGTAGGTTATGGTCTTACCAGATTCAGCTATTGAATCTATGGCAGTTACGACATTTACCGCAGTAACAGCATTAGAAATATCTACATCGTTTAAACTGGTTGCGCCTGCTGGAGCAGCAAGATTAATCTTAAGTGTAACGCCACTTGGCATAGCAGTATTTATGCCTGCCGTAATCTTTTTTGCATCAGTACCACCGTTTGTCGTTATTGCATATGTAGTTGTAGCATCCGAGACCTCATTCGGCTCAGAACCCGCAATGGCTGCAGAAACATTCATTGCAGACGGGCTTCCGGATACCGAAAACTCATTAATCGCACTCACCTCATAACTTACTGTCTGGACAGCGTTGTCACTTGCCATTACCGGCCCTGCGATAAAAACCATGCCCAGGACCATCACCATTGTAATTAATCTTAATAAAGTCTTTTTCATTTTCATTCTCCTTTTTATGTTAGGTTTAAATGCTGAGATTTATGTTTTCTGTTTTTTTATTTTCTTGACCTTTGCCCTCATGATAGAGCAATAGGCGTGCCGCAACCGAAAGCAGATAAATTTAGTTGTATTATCCAGGTGTTACATGCAAGCTCCGACACTTGCCACGGAAACGGCCAATTCCTTTATTAGATTACGGTTGTTTGTGTTCAAAATACGGCACCAGCGCGGGTTGTTTTTATGGAGTTATTTTGGATAACTTCTTGATATTATAATGATAAGAGATAAAATGCAGGGGTGTTCAATAACCGACATGGGCCGAGGGATTGATGATTGGCGGAGCTAAGCGTAGATACCGCGGGATGAATGAATGGATATTTGAATAATCTGCGGAAATCTGCGAAATCTGTGGATAAGGAATTTATCTTGCGATTCATTCAGAAGAGGGAGGGCATAGCAGGCCTTCTGATATTATGTTTCTTGATCTTGCTGTAGAGAGTTCCGCGGGCAATTTTGAGTCTCCTTGCTGCTCTCTTCAGATTCCAGTCTGTTTCCTGAAGAAC
>JAFDFV010000157.1 GCA_019309665.1 Deltaproteobacteria bacterium
TTCATCAAAGCCCAGATAAAGAGCCAATCCACCTCCAAGTAGAAGCACTACAGGGATAGCACCGACTAAAAGCTGCAAAAACTCGTGCCACCATATTGAAATGCCAATAAGACCCAGAACAGCTCCGATGGCCCCGCCAATTAAAGTTTTCATAAAAATTCACCCTCCTTTAGCTTTAAATTGATTCCTTTTGAAATTGAAGTTTTTTAATAGTAAATTACACGTACTATATTCAATAAGCCCTAATTATAAAGAATATCATCTATCTACATATGATAGCATTAAGCAAATCAAGTTTTTCTGGAAATAACACAACAAAGTCTGTAACGCAAGCTAAAAATTTTGTGCCTGATGCGTTTACCTTTTGAGTTATCAGAAATTTGAAAACTCAAAAGTAACTTGTTAACAATCAGAGGTGGCGGGCATTTAAATTTAAAACGGCTGACTGTTTGAGCGTATTAGTGAGCATTAAGAAAAAAGAGGCACTTTTTGTATATTTTTGTTAAAAGGATAAACTCAAGCCATAACGTTCTATTTTTCTAACTGATATTAGTACTCTTTTTTCTTTAGGCTCACTTATGCGCGAGTTTCAGACGTTCTTAAATTTAAATGCCCGCTGCCTCTGGTTAATCTCATATTTGAGTTTTCAAATTTCTGGTTATAGTTTTTAATATTGCATTCAAATCTTATATTTGATAATTTTAATATTTTTGAAAATATAATAAAATTACTTCACAAACAACCAAATAATATTATGACAAGATTAATAACACAGAAATTAAGGGGTTGGATCGACAACTTTCTTAAAAGGACATATAATCACTTTCTTTGCTATCTTCCGGTTAATATAGGCTTTTTTTCATCATGGATTTTGAAGCTCTTCTTTTCCGGAATAAAGCTTGATAAGGAGCAGACCTCAGTTATCCGGAAGATTCCAAAAGAAAGTATAATTGTTTATGCTACCAAACATAAAAGTTATTTTAAATATTTATTTTATCACACACGATATAGGCAGGAAGGGCTGCCTGTTCCCGAAATAGGGCTGGATTACAGAGTGGTTATCTGGCAGCCGGTATCACGAATATTTAGGATTATTTTAGCATATCTTGATTATATTTTTTATAATAAAGCCTGGCCGCCCAATCCTTATAAAAGCGGATATATCAAACACGAGCTGATTAAGAAACGTTCGGGATTATTATCTCTGGTTGAAAAAAAAGGTTTCTATCGCAGATTTGTAAAAGAAAAAGCAGATCCGATCCGCTATCTTATAGAAATTCAGAAATCAATAGAGCGTCCGATTTTTATTGTTCCTCAATTAATGTTTTTCAGCACAAACCCACACCGATCTACTCCGAGTATAATTGATATCCTGTTCGGCACCGAAGAAAGGCCGGGAAAAATAAGACGTATTATAACTTTATTCAAAAAACCGGGCAATATTTTTGTGGAAATATCAGAGCCGGTTAATCTTAAAGAATTTTTAGAGCTTACTGAAAACCGTTATCAAAGCATAGAACAGCAGTCACTTCAATTAAGGCGCTATCTTTTAGTTCAAATTAATCAACATAGAAGAAGCATCGTCGGGCCGATTCTTAAATCAAGAGAAGAACTGAAAGAAAATATCCTGACAAATAACAGGCTTCAAAAATTTATGTACAACCATTCAAAAAAGCGCGATATCCCAATCCAAAAAGTACATAGAGAGGCGGATGCGTATCTTGACGAAATAGCCGCTAACTACAATATAGCTGTAATAAGAATGGCGGCAGTTGTTGTTAAATGGGTTGTAAACACCATGTTTGAAGGTGTAACGGTCAATAATGATGTGCTTAACAGAGTAAAAAATATGTCTAAAAAAGGGCCGTTAATTCTGGTCCCCTGCCATAAAAGCCATATAGATTATCTGATTTTATCGTGTACATTACTTAATAATAATATGCCATGCCCCCATATCGCTGCCGGGAAAAATCTTTCTTTCTGGCCCCTTGGGCCATTATTCAGACGCGGCGGTGCTTTTTTTATAAGAAGAACTTTCAGGGGGGCTGTACTTTATTCAAAAGTTTTTGCGGAATATGTAAACAAGCTTCTTGAGGAAGGTTTTAATATTGAAATGTTCATAGAAGGGGGCAGAAGCCGAACCGGCAAGTTAATCATGCCAAAGCTTGGATTACTCTCCATGCTTCTAAATGCTTATAAAAACAAATCCTGTGAGGATATGATATTTGTACCAATATTTATTGGATATGACAGGGTACTGGAGGAAAGTGCTTATTTAAATGAAATTGAGGGAGGTCAAAAAGAGCCTGAGAGCCTCCTTCATGTAATAAAGGCAGGAAGACTGCTAAAGAAAAGATATGGAAGAATTTACATTAAGTTCCATGAACCTATGTCGTTAAAGGAGCTTTTATCAGAATATGGTTCTAAAATTCAGGAGATGTCGTCAAAAGAGCAGAATGTTTTTATCCGTAATTTGGGACATAGAATCATAAATGCAATAGACAATGTCTCACTTGTAACTCCATATGCTCTTGTTGCAAGCGCTATTCTTAACTGCCCAAAAAAAAGTTTTACTTATAATTATCTGATATCTGAAATGGAAATATATATGACCTACCTGTTTTCAAAAAATGCCAAGATGGCTGATACTCTTGTGCTTGATCAGGCCAGAGCTTTCGAAAGAGTTCTGGAACATTACACCCATAGAAAATTTATAGAAAAAATTCCAAAGAAAGATAAGAAAAGCCAAACCTCTGAAGTTATTTTTAAAGTTAATGAGAGCAAAAGACCGGTTTTAGAATATTACAAGAATAATTGCATTTCCTTTTTTATCCCGGCGGCTTTTACAGCTTTGGCAATTTTGGAAAAAGACGCTTTTCAATTTTCAACATCCGATATTGTTTCAGGCTATACCTTTCTTCAGGAATTTTTTAAAAATGAATTTTCTTATGACGTTGACAAGACACCGGATTATTTTGTTCGTAAAAACATCAAAATATTTATTGATGATGCCATTCTAATGCCTCATTCAACTCTGCCTGATACATACAACATCACATCCGCAGGTTATAGAAAGCTTAAACTTTTTTCCAGTTTTCTTAAACCCTATTTTGAATCATATTTTATTGTATTGAACTTTTTCATGCGGTATCCAAAAGAATTTATTAATACAAAAGACCGTCTGAAAAAAGTCCAGTCAATAGGAAATCGAATGTATAAAAGAAAGGAAATTGAAAGAAAAGAAGCTCTTTCCAAAATCAATTTCCAGAATGCCGTAGATTATTTTGTTTCTCATGGAGTAAAAAGTTCAGATAATCATGATAAAATTAAACTCTATGATGATACTATAAAAAAATACATGAGTTATCTATCACAATAGCAGGGGGCAGGGAGCAGGGGGCAGGGATTGAGGGATCAGGAGGGACTGAAAAAAATGAACATTGAACATCGAACGTCCAACATCGAACATCGAATAATGAAATCGCTTTGCTGCGCCAGTTTATAAATTGGCAGAATTCCTTATTCAAAATTCGACGTTCAATGTTCAATGTTGGACATTCATCTTTTAATATGTTGGACGTTCATCTTTCAAAACAACCCCTGAATACTTACAAAATAATTAGCGCTTATTGGACAGTTGTCAGGGAGCAGTAGATAGCGGAGGGCGGTAGTGGTCAATAAATGAAAGCAATGATACTTGCCGCGGGTCTTGGTAGCCGGCTTCGCCCTTTTACTGCAAACACACCAAAACCTTTATTCCCTGTTGCAGGACGTCCTCTTCTGGATATCATTATTCGCAGCCTGCAAAATGCGGGTTGCGAAGCCATAATTATTAATACCCATCACTTGTATAAAAAGATAGATTCTTTCCTGTCCGGCCGGAAATATTCCATCCCGGTTTTTACCCGTTATGAACCTTTGATCCTTGGTACGGGAGGAGCTATAAAAAATGTTGCGGATTTCTGGGATGATCAGCCATTTATGGTTATAAACAGCGACATTCTTACAGATATAGACCTTCGGGCTGTTTATGATTTTCATCTTAATCATAAATATACCGCCACCCTTGTTTTCCATGATTACAAAGAATTCAACAATGTATTAATCAGCAAGGAAGACTTCATTAGAGGCTTTTATGAAGAGAAAAGCAATGTGAACATCGGTTATGAGAGAAAGCTTGCTTTTACAGGGATACAGGTTCTTGATCCGGAAATTTTGGATTTTATTCCGGATGGTTTATTTTCCAGCATAATTGATGCATATAGAGAATTAATATTTTCAGGCCGGCGGCTGAAAGCTTTTATTGCACAAAAACATTACTGGAAAGATATCGGAACACCTGAGAGTTACAGAGAAGCTGTTATAGATAAATTAGCACCCGAGGCATTCAAACAGGCGTGGCCTGATTTTACTTTTAAAAACACAGTGCGCGATAGAATCAAGGGGGATGGATCAGGCCGGCGATGGTACAGGGTAATAGCAGAGGAGTATTTGCCCGACAAGGTATATGAAGTCCCATTACGAAAACTTATTATGGTTGATCACGGCATCAGTGCCCAAAGCGCAACATCCGAGGCAGACTCATTTATAGCGATTGGCCGCCATCTTTATGACCGGGGAATACCTGTACCTAAAATACATCTTTACGATAATTTTTCAGGTCTGGTATTTCTGGAAGATCTGGGCGATGTAAAACTTCAGAAACTGGTCTTAAATACTAATGACCCGGAGAAAGTTGCTTTACATTATAAAACAGTTATTGATGTTCTTATAAAGATGTCAACTTCAGGGGCGGAAGGTTTTGATATATCCTGGACATATCAAACTCCATATTACAGCAAAGAGCTTATACTTGAAAAGGAATGCCGATACTTTGTTGATGCATTTTTAAGAGGTTATCTTGGCATGGATTATTCCTTTGAAGATTTTAAAGATGAATTTGAATTACTTGCTGAGAAAACACTTAAATTCCCAGTTAATGGATTTATGCATAGAGACCTGCAATCCAGAAATATTATGTTTAAAGA
>JAFDFV010000158.1 GCA_019309665.1 Deltaproteobacteria bacterium
CACCACGGATTTTCACGGAATTACACTGAATTATCAAAATGCCCCTATCAACACTATAACCAGCTCGACAGTCATAAGTTTTCATAACGTGCGTCACATGAGCCATCTGTAAAAAAATTCTGCTCCCGTTCCAGCAAAAATTAACAAATAATTACATTCTGGGCAAACGAAATCAATAAGAAATTATATAGCGCCCTGAACGAAAAGCTATTAAATTGATTTTTGCGGGTTGGGTTGAGGCACGAAACCCTACAAAATTGAGGGGCTCAACCCAACCTACAAAAAATCGAGGTTTCCATTCAGACACTATATAGACCTCCCGGATAAGTGTTTATTGTCCTTTGAAAGCCGCAAAAGGATTTCAGGCTATATATTTAAGGGTTACGTTCGGTTGAGTCTTTCCCCATCACAGCACCTGGCTTGTTTTCAATGGTGGTCAATATTCGGTTGTCATTGCTACCGCCCTTACTGCTATCAATGTTTTTTGGAATGACTCCCTGCAAAATACTAAAAACTTCATTGCATGGTCGGAGATCGAAATAAATCGCTTGCAATTCCTACAAAGTTGAAGGATTTCATCGCGTGAGTTTAGATCAAATTGAATGTTAGAAATTCAACACGTCCAATTTTTAGTTGCTTTTCAATCACTTTCCACATAGTATTTTTCTGACAACAATTTTTCGAGTTTTACTCATTCTGTCCAATCTGCGACATTGGACAGAAATCATTATTTTTTTAGTTCCTTGCCAATCAAGCACTATATATACTATGAAGCAGACAATTAAATCACTCATTATGTCACTACTTTTTTTGCTGATTTCAACACTGTCATATGCTGAAATTAAAACCTTTACATGCACTGTCAAACAACCGTTTGGAGGAAGCCAATCACCGGATGATGCGCGGATTGCATCAATTGCTAAGGCTAAACGTGAAGTCCTGGAACTTGCCGGAACATATCTGGAAAGCCTTACAGTAGTAAAAAACGTAGTGGTGGTTAAAGATGAAATACTTGCGATAGCCGCAGGTGTGCTTAAAACTAAAATTGTGTCTCAAAAAAATTATGCAACTGAGGATGCCTTTGGAATTGTTGTTGTTGCCGAAGTGGAAGTTGATACAAATATTATGGAAAAGCGAGTAAAAAGACTGCTCCAAGACAGTACTCTTTTAAAGAAATACAGAAAAATTCAACAACGCGAAAAAGAACTGCTCGCCAAAGTTGAAAAACTGGAAAAACTTAACCGGAAATTCAGATCTTCGACATCTCAGGAACAAGAGCTGGAAAAAGAAAATCTTAAAAAGTCTTTCAAAAAAGTCAGCAATAGTTTAAAGGCCGTCAAATGGAAAAAGAAAGCTTTAGCTTTATGGGACAACGGAGAATATACTGACCCCATACGAGCGTTAGGGTATTTGAACAAAGCCATCTATATCAACCCTTATGATGCAGATACTCACATTGATAGAGGAATCGCCTATGCGAACATAGGCGATATTAACAAAATGTGTTCTGATTTTCGGAAGGCTTGCGAGTTGGGGAACTGTACAGCTATAACCTCGGTTAAGAAAAACGGTAATTGCCGATAAAAATGGAAATAGATACCTCGGAAGGTCATAAATTTTCTCGTTCCCATGCTCCAGCGTGGGAATGCATACCATATAGGTTGCCACTGTTGAATAATAAGGGCTCGATAAACAAGAACAACTGCGGGAAAGACCATGTGAAAAAGCCAGGCGACTGAAATGAAAGGGAGGTGACGCATATGAAGCACGTTTATAAAGGGATTATTGAAGGGAATGTGATTCGACTTGAGAATCCCATAGAACTTCCTCAAGGAACGCCTATTCTTGTCAGTTTTACCACGCTATATAAAGAACGACAAGACGCCATCAAGCAGAGACAATTGAAATTCCTTGAACAAGGGTTTCATTTAGGAAAGAAATTGTATTCAAGCAGAGAGGACTTACATGCCCGATAGATTGATTGATACAAATATCCTTGTGTATGCTTATGATATTTCTGAAGGCACAAAACATGACATTGCTAAAGAGATCTTGAAACAGATTTGGCAAGATGGAGGAGGCGTTGTGTGTGTTCAGAACTTGATGGAATTTTTTGTTGTGATCACCAAAAAAGTTACATTTCCCATTCCTGTTTTCGATGCCAAAATGATCATTGATGATATGACGAAATCCGATAGTTGGCGAGTCATTGATCGGGACATCAACACGTTCTTGAAGGCAATGGATATTGTCTCGCAGCATGCTGTCCATTTATGGGATGCGACGATTATTGCATCTATGAAGGAAAGTGGCGTCACCCATATTGTCACAGAAAACACATCAGATTTTGAGGAAATTCCAGATATTCATATTGTTTTACCATTCTAAAAAGACAAGAGCAAGGCGTAATGTGCGCAATAGCAAGCTATTTCAAGCCTGAGCAACACAGCCATTGGTGTTCATTGTCGGCGAAAAATCATAAGTTATGACCTTTCGAGGTATAGATACTTTAAAAGTCGTAGTCCCTATTTTGAAAGCACATCAATAGCTTCATAAGAAGTTTTAATTGCCCCATGTCTTTTGATTCTGAACTGTTTTTTCTTAAAAGCCTCTACTTTTATATCGTGCTGATCTCCGTCGAATATAAAAATAATATTTACTGAAATATCATCATTTTTATTTATGTCCAAATAAAACTTTTTGCTGATTTTTTTCCCGATCTGTTGCTTACTTTTAATAGCATCCCAGCTTCCTGCCCTGCAAGAAGCAATAATTTCTGCACTTCCGGACGATATAATATCATTATAAAATACATCTTCTTCCTTCATTGGATAAGTTTTCCCATTTATTATACATTTTTGTTCTGCCGGATAATAACCCGAATACAGCGATTCCCTGCTATATTTATAATATGATCCGTATCGATATGTATGCCTGTAATAGTTGTCCTTTTCTTGATAAGTGCTTCCTTTATTTATCGCCTTAACCAATAAATGTGCTTTCTTTACTTCTTTTATTCTATGGTCGCCTTTATTAGCGAGATATTCCTGAAAATCCGAACTGTCTAATGTACATTCCTTTTTTATTGAACATATAATAGTATTATTCGCATCTATTACATTTGATAAGATTTCAAAGTCGCCATGATAACCTTTAATTACATGAACATCGATAATACAATCTAAGGCGGGATCACCTGAAGAAGTTACTATAAATTGATGTAGCTGCTCAAAACCACTTTTTATATAACCATAAAGATAATCGGATAAATATGGTTCATCAAAGTAATTGCTGCTAACTTTACAAATGTGAACTCTCATTGTTCGTTTTTTATCAAAATCATAAAATTGCTTTGCAACAGCCAATTGCAACTCATTACAAATTTGAGGTAATATCTCAATTTTTTTTTCAGCCTTATTTTTTATATCATTATCTATAGTATCCTTTTGTAGAGTTTTAGATGCAACACACGAAAAAAAATGGATTATACAGCTACACAAAATTAAACATAATATAATTTTTTTCATATATTCCTCCCTCAATTTAATTCCTGTTAAATTCCCCCTTGAAGGTGGAAGTAACGCACAATTGTAAAAGAAAAATGCTTTAATTAGAATTGCAGACAATCTGGACTCAACTTGCTTTGATATTTTACTATAGATTTTTAGATAATTATTTTCCTGTTTTTTTCTATTACAGAATTTATTATAATAATTTTAAAATCTCTATACCTTAAAAATTGAATCAGGTCGTTATGTAAAGGAACTGTCGCTATAAGTATGTTGTTGCCCTCTGAATCTGCAACCAGAAATCCCGGTATGGTTAACGAAGTATTATATTTTTCAGGCCTTTCCGCAACAAAAAACATTGGATCAATTGTGTAATCAAGCCCAATACCTTTAAGAAGTTTTTGTATATTAGTATTTATATTATCTCCTGTCTCTATCTGAACAACCTCCATGCCGGCCTTTTTAATGGCGCTTATTGCCTCGCCATAAATATTTCCAAAGTCAACAATCAGTGGAGCATCATCTTTTAACGATATGAGGTTTGATAATGCTTCAACCTGAATCCCTTCGTATGGAAATGTAATCTTTATATTCTGCTCATATCTGTAACCCATTGCTTTAAGCAAATCATTAACAATGTCTTTTATTTCCAGAGTGTTGATAAAGGTTATATTTTTATCGAATTGCCGGTAGTTAACATCTTCTTTTTTATATTTTTTTATATTTTTTCCATCTTTGATTATGTCTTTAACAATTACGCCTTGCGATTCAAGATAGCGGCAAATTGAACCTGGTGTGCGTTCATCCCGATTTTCAATAAAATTTATACAAACAGGATGAGCTTTATTTTCATCGCCTAATTGCTTCTCAATTATCCACCTTGCAGTGATATTTACTTCCATGCCCTGATCTGAAAAGGATAATTTGTTTTTTATACTATTTTTGAATACTGAATTAATTACCGAATCAAACAGTTGGTCTAAAGATGATTCCTGAGAAGCCGGAACAATTATTACATCCTTCCAAAATGACTTTACCGCATTCAAAGCATATTCCTGCATATCATCTTCTTGAAAAATTATTCTGCTTTGATTTTTAAGCTCTATAACAGGAAAATCAGAAAGATCTAAACTGAAATCATCCTCTCCCTGCATTGGAAAGTAGTATGTGCCTTTATTCAGGAGCCTTGCATCCAGCGCATAAGACAGTTGCTCAAAAGGAGATGGCTTAACATCTTCTTTTCTTGTTACAGCCGCAACTGCTGTTTTAACTTTTGCAGGGGAACTAACTGTATCGTCCAGCGCAATTTCCTCTGCAATATTGCCGGAAGCATCAAAAAGGGATTTATACCAGGGCTGGTTTCTAATGGATGGATTAGGAATATAAATTTTTTGACCGGTATAAATAAGATTCGGATCAACAACCCCTGGATTGATAAGCCTGAACAACTTCATGCCTTCCCTGTATAATCTGTTTTTTTTATCATATGATTTTGTATTATGTATCTTGTAGCCTTG
>JAFDFV010000531.1 GCA_019309665.1 Deltaproteobacteria bacterium
CGCCTCGCCGTGAATGAAAAGATAGAAATGCTCGAGGATATTCGGAATAATATGGTTGATGCTTACAAAGCAATCTCCGCCAGTGCTTTAAGGGAAAACAACCAGACTTTTCTTGACCTTGCAAAAACTACCCTTTCAAAATATATGGAAGCAGCCAAAAGTGATTTCAATGTGCGTAGCAAGGAAGTCAAAAATATTGTTGTGCCCATAAAGGATTCTCTTGATAGATATGACCAGCATATTCAGGCTATGGAGAGATCACGGGAAAAAGCATATGGCGGGCTTTCTCAGCAGGTACTTTCCCTTGTGGAAACCCAGCAGACGCTTCAAAAAGAAACAGGCAATCTTGTAAAGGCTCTTCGTGTGCCGCACGTCAGGGGGCGTTGGGGAGAAATCACCCTTAAACGAGTTGCTGAGCTTGCCGGAATGCAGAACCGTTGCGATTTTTTTGAGCAGCAGTCAGTTTACAATGAAAATGGCATTATGCGGCCTGATATGGTTGTTTATCTCCCTGGCAATCGTCAGATTGTTGTAGATGCCAAGGCTCCTCTTTCAGCATATCTTGAAGCGCTGGAAGCAGAGACGGAAGAAGAACGCGAAATATTGAAGCATATCTTGAAGCGCTGGAAGCAGAGACGGAAGAAGAACGCGAAATATTGACAGCTACACATTCAAAACAGATTCAATCGCATATGCATAAACTGGCACAAAAGGCATACTGGAAACAGTTTAGTCCAACCCCTGAATTTGTTGTATTATTTATTCCGGGTGAAAATTTTTTTAGTGCGGCTCTTGTCAAAAACCCTCAGCTTATAGAAGAAGGTGTAAATAAAGGAGTTATCCTGGCAACCCCAACTACTTTGATTACTCTTCTAAAAACCGTTTCCTTTGCATGGCGCCAGGAAAATGTTTCTGAAAACGCAAAGGCTATATGCGAACTTGGGCGTGAACTCTATACCAGGCTTAATTCAATGGCTAAACATATCGACAAACTAGGCCGCGATATTGAACGATGTACCGGCACATATAACGATGTTATAGGTTCTTTTGAGCGCAGAGTACTCACATCTGCACGCAGGTTCAAGGATCTTGGCATTTCGCTGCCGGGCGACAAAGATATTGTTCGTATTGAGTCCGCTGAAAAAAAAGCACGTAAGCTCGACATCGATAATAGCGAATGAAACACTCATTATTCTTTTTTGTTCTGTTTTGTTTTTTTTTAGCTGGATGTTCTGTTCTTAAAATACATCCGCCTTTAAAAGATGAATTTGCAATGCAAAGAATACCCTCTTGCAGGTATCCTGAATTTTCAGATGATATGCTCTGCGATGGTTTAGAAAATGGAATTTTGCAGAGTATTTCATATCTAAAAAGGTTGCCTTGTTCCAGGCAGTTCAAATTCGGGAAAGACAGCTTTAATGCCGCCCATATGATCAAGTCCATGGAGTATTTTCTGAATTTTATACAGACCATGCCGTCAAAAGATGAGTTTAATAAGTTTATTAAATCAAATTATCTTGTTTACAAATCGATCGGCGGCAGGAATGGTCATGTTCTTTTTACAGGTTATTATGAGCCTGTTCTGCAAGGCAGCTTCGAGCAAAATACTGAATATAAATTCCCAGTTTATGCACGTCCTTGCGATTTAACTACAGTTGATCTTTCTTTATTTGTTCCGCACTTAAATAATAAAAGAATAATTGGAAGATATACCGGCCGGGCAGTTGTTCCCTACTTTGAACGCGATGAAATAGAATGCAAAGGCGCTCTAAAAGGTAAGGCAGAAAAAATCGCCTGGATTAAAGACCAGGTTGATCTTTTTTTTCTTCAAATTCAGGGTTCCGGAAAAATTTATTTTGATAACGGAAAAACAATTAATGTCCATTATGATATAACAAACGGGCATCCATACCGGAGCATAGGCAAATTGCTTATTGAAGAAGGGATAATAGAAAGATCAGAAATGTCTATGCAAAAAATTCGTGCTTATTTAAGAGAACATCCGGAAGAGGTCAAAACTATTTTAAACTTTAACCCCAGCTATGTTTTCTTCAAGATAGAGGAAGATGGCCCTTTGGGTTGTATTGGAGTTAAATTGACGCCTGGCAGGTCGATAGCCTTGGACAGAAGAATATTTCCTTTGTCGGCCCTTGCTTTTATAGAAGCAGAAAAACCTTTAA
>JAFDFV010000532.1 GCA_019309665.1 Deltaproteobacteria bacterium
CAGTTATTGCTGTGGTTTTGCTCAATTAGATCGACCCAATCTGACCCAAATCTGAGCGCCAAATCTGCGAAGTTATTTTTGAGCGAATCCTAATCCAATTATATAAATCTCTTTACTCGCTTTTCGGCTGCTTTGTGGTTTGAAAATCCTGCTTTTTTTAAAACCGGCCTTTACTAAATCTGAAAATTTATTAAAATCTTCACCCTGAAAGATTTTGCAAACAAAGGATCCTCCGGGCATCAGAGTTTTTTGAGCAATTGAAAGAGCTGCTTCGCAGAGGTTAAAAGACCTTGCAGCATCAACACTTTTATTTCCGGTTGTAGCCGGTCACTTAAAATAACGTTAAAATTTTTTCCTGTTAATTCATAAAACTCATCATTAATAGAGAGAATATCTGCGGTAAATACCTTGGCGCTTGATGGGATCTTTACAGATAAAGGCTTCAGGTCAACTCCAATTACCCTGCCTTTTTTACCCGTCAGCTTTGCTGCATAGATAAGCCAGGATCCTGGTGAACAACCCAGATCAAGAACTTTGTCCCCCTTTTTAATTAAATTGTATTTTTGCTGTATCTCTTTAAGTTTATAAACCGATCTTGCAGGAAAATTTTCTTTTTTAGCCAGTGTGGAATAATGATCCTGCCACCCCTTATGTTTTGATTTGTTTCGCCTCATCAAAAAAGTATTTCAATAGCTTCTGATACTGTTTTAACCCCTATAATATCTATGCCTTTTACTTCGGTCATGCGCTTCAGATTGCTTTCCGGCACAAGACACCTTAAAAAACCCATTTTTTTTGTTTCATTAACTCTGGTTTCAATATGGCTCACAGCTCTGACTTCACCTGTCAATCCTACTTCACCAAGAACAAGTGTTGCATCGGAAATAGGTTTATCTAAATTCCCATGTCAATTGCCGGCTCATCAACCTTTACACCCCCAGCCACATTCATAAAGATATCGTGCCCCAATAAATCCATACCTAATTTTTTTTCCATAACAGCCACAAGCAGAGCAACCCGATTTGGGTCAATACCAAGGACTGTCCTTCTCGGTGTTCCAAAATTTGTACTGCCGGCCAGAGCCTGAAGTTCAACAAGTATCGGCCTGGTTCCTTCCATGCTGGAAGTTACAACTGATCCTGGTGTGTTTACAGGACGTTCTGAAAGAAATACCGCAGAAGGATTTAGAACTTCTTCAAGGCCCATTTCATTCATTTCAAATACGCCTATTTCATTGGTTGATCCAAACCTGTTTTTAACGGCACGCAAAATTCTGAAAACATGATTTCTATCGCCTTCAAAATAAAGTACCGTATCCACCATATGTTCCAGAAGTCTTGGCCCTGCTATGGCGCCATCTTTTGTCACATGCCCGACCAGAAATATCGGAACACTTGTATTTTTGGCTATGAGCATGAGTTTAATGGCGCATTCCCTGACCTGGCTTACACTTCCCGGAGCAGAAGTAAGATCTGAGTTAAACATGGTCTGGATAGAATCTATTACAAGCACATCCGGCCTGGTTGATTCAATCATTGTTTGTATGGATTCTATATCTATCTCTGAAACCACCAGCAAATCGCGGGAGACAGTTGAAAGCCTTTTACTCCGCAAACTTATCTGTTTAATTGATTCCTCTCCGGAAACATAAAGTACCTTGTGCCCCATGTTTGCAAGACCGTGCAAAGCCTGCAACATTAGAGTGGACTTGCCTATTCCGGGAGTACCGCCTATGAGCACAAGTGTTCCCGGGACAAGCCCGCCGCCCAAAACCCGGTCAAATTCTTTGATTCCGGTTAATAGACGATATTCATCCTCAATTTTAATTGAGTCAATGGGGACAGGTTCTGATTGAAGAGATAATGCCCTGCGCCTTGCTTCTTGAGACGGCTTCAATGTTTGCATTTCTTCTACAAAGGTCTGCCATTGTCCGCAGTCAGGGCATTTGCCCATCCATTTAGGGGCCTGGTATCCACATTCCTGGCAGCAAAAAATTGTTTTAGAGATTTTTTTCATATTACAATATATATGTTATATGATAAAGTATGTTTGATCAGAAATTTGAAAACTCAAAAGTAACTTGTTAACAATTAGAGGTGGCGGGCACTTAAATTTAAATGCCCGCTGCCTCTGGTTAATCTCGTAATTGAGTTTTCAAATTTCTGATGATCGTTATTATTTGACTTTTAAATTTATATCATGTCATTTAGATACTTACAAGTAACCGTTTACAGTTAACGGTTGATCAAAACATAAAACTGTTAACTGTAAACCGACAACCGTGAACCGTAAACCCCTTGAACTTATATGATTGATTATCACGTACATACCTCCCTTTGCAACCATGCAGAAGGTGTAATAGAGGCATACATACAAAAAGCCGTGGATATA
>JAFDFV010000159.1 GCA_019309665.1 Deltaproteobacteria bacterium
CCTGTAGTAGAAGTTGAAAAGTTTGATAAGTTAATTTCTGAGGCAAAAGATATTTGAGGTTCAGGAAATCTCACTTAATAGGGTCTCACTAAAACGCCACCGATTGATAGTTTAAGATATGCCTATCCGGTTGACACAGGTTGATTATCTTTAATGCCTTGAAATTACGGCGTTTACGATGGTTTTTTAAAACAGATCATTGTATGGCTAAAAATTGTATATTATCAAACAGATAGCCTTTATTTACCTGAGATAACCGGATAGGCATAGTTTAAGACAGTTCATACCTGAATAGAGGGGCAAACGACAAGCGACTATAGAAGGAATATTGGGAACGATAAAACTTAAACGTTGCTCGAAATTTACAATAAATCTCTGAAATGCTTAATAGCCAATGCTTTTGAAGATAAAGCCCCTTCACTATCCTGAAAATAATGAAGAGCGGAAGAAACGACCTCCCAGCAGCGTATCCACGCTGAGATCTCGAATCGTTGACTATAGACTTTCAGATAATTCATTTCACAAGGTTAGAAGGAGAAAGGCGTATTAGTTATACGTCGACGACTGATAACGCAGTGAAATTATTTATCTGAAAGTCTATATATATCAACAATTGTTTTGGATCATAGGAAGGCTGGAAATATAACAACGTATGGGTAACCAAGTCATAATTCTGATATTTGAGGCGATGGTGGTTTATTTTCTGGTCCTTTGGACCCACTCGTTGCGTTACCGCTTCGGTCTCGTGTGTTTTTACGCACTGATCGGCGGGCTCACCGCTATCATGTCTTGGGTGACTGATGCAGGAGTGATTATTCAAGCGGCCGGAATTACTTTCATGGTCGGATCAACAGTTTTCTATACTTCACTGCTATTGGGGATTTTCGTCGTTTATGTTTTTGATGGTCCCAAAGCAGCCAGGATTGCCATTTTCACCGTGGTTGGAATTTCTATTATGGTGCCGCTAATAGCTGTAGTTCTGCATAATCAAAATAGTATCTCTGGTAATACTCCACTTGTTGCCGTACCGTTGCCAAGTCTCCGTATCAATACAGCCTCTGTGGTTGCAACTTTGCTTGATCTTATTTTTTTAGCCATTGCATGGGAGTATCTTGGAAAACCTAATCTTAAGATACGGCTTTGGCTTCGTGTCTTTCTGACCCTGCTCGGAGTTATGTTGTTGGACGTGATTCTTTTCGCAACCTGTGCCTTTGCAGGTAACCCCGATTATTTAAGCATCATACAGGGGACCCTCATCAGTCGAATCCTTATCTCAGCCTTTGCCTTACCATTCTTGTATGGCTACTTGCATTGGCAAAGCAACAAAAAGGGAATTCAAATTGAAAACCGACCTGTTCTTGCTATTTTGAAACAGGTTGCTGAAATCGAGATTGAACTTGCAGATGCACAGCACGAAATCGAGAGACGGATAAAGGCGGAAAAAGAACTGGGCAAGGTTGTACAGGACCTCCAAAAAGCCCTTTCAGAAGTAAAGACCCTTCAGGGAATTTTACCTATTTGCTCTCATTGTAAAAAGATAAGAGACGATAAAGGCTATTGGAAACAAATTGAATCTTATATTCGCGATCACTCTGAAGCCGACTTCAGCCACAGTATATGTCCTGAATGTGCAAAAAAATTTTATCCTACGATATTTACGACGGAGGAATAGAGCCCTTTTTGCGGCAATCGAGTTAAAGCCATGAATGTTATCAACCGTGTAAAAATAAAGCCTGGTCAATGTGTTCTGATAGTATTGAAAAAAGACCAGCGATCTGGAAAATTAACGGAAGGTATAGTGAAGAACGTTCTGACAAGAGCGCCGACTCACCCTCATGGTATTAAAGTCCGTTTAGAAAGTGGTGAAATTGGACGGGTGAAGGAAATATTAGAATAAGGGGATATTGTTATGTCTTGAACAGTGAATAACAGGTACTGATTTTTATTAAAAAAGTGGCATTGTTAATTTTGGATAGTTTTATATTTGAGCAACTTCTCAAAAAGTTCTGGTGATTTTTATGAAAAATATTCTAATTACAGGTGGTTGTGGGTTTATTGGATCAAATTTTATTCATTATCTGCTTGAACAACCTGATTTTACCGGCAGGATAATAAATGTTGATAAATTGACCTATGCCGGAAATCCTGAAAACCTGACGGGAATTGCTGAAAGATTTTCTGAACGGTATGATTTTATTAAGGCAGACATATGTGATCGTGAAGCCATGTCTGAAATTTTTAATAATTATAAAATCGATACTGTTTGCCATTTTGCTGCTGAATCGCATGTTGACAGATCTATTGCCGATCCGGATTCTTTTATAAAAACAAACATTTTCGGCACATTTAATCTGCTTGAACTTTCCAGAAACAGGGTGGATCTTTTTCATCATATAAGTACTGACGAAGTCTATGGCTCTCTTGGAGAGGATGGTTTTTTTACCGAGGCTACCTCTTACAGCCCCAATAGCCCATATTCAGCTTCAAAGGCATCTTCCGATCACCTTGTAAGGGCTTACAATAAAACATACTTTTTGCCGGTAACGATTTCCAATTGCTCAAACAATTATGGTCCTTATCAGTTTCCCGAAAAACTGATTCCTCTTATTATACTAAATTCCCTTGAAGGAAAGCCTCTTCCGATTTATGGCGATGGCAGGAATGTAAGAGACTGGCTGTATGTTGAAGACCATTGCAAAGCTGTTTGGTTAATAATGAAAAATGGAAAACGCGGTGAAACTTACAATATTGGTGGCAACTGTGAAATGCGCAATATAGATGTTGTCAGGATGATTTGTGATATTATGGATGAGATGGTGCTTAGAGATGATAGTATGCCAAGAAGGGACATGATAACCTTTGTAAAAGATCGGCCAGGGCATGATCAAAGATATGCCATTGATTTTAGCAAACTGCAAAGAGAATTGGGATGGCAGCCTGATGAATCGTTTGAATCAGGAATAAGAAAAACCATTAAATGGCATATCGATAATAAAGGTTGGATAGATAGAGTTAAAAGCGGTGAATATATGTCTTGGATAGAAAGGCATTATAATATTTAAAAGCGCTAAAGTGTTACAATCGTTTCAATATGTTTAAGGGGCAACCTGAGGATGGGCTGATGGAGTCTGATTTAAGATGCTATCCACTTCTTGATTTGCAGAACAACATCTTTTTCCCATCTGTTTGTAACACGCAGGCTTATAAAGTGTTTATAAAGATTGTTCATTAAAACAAAAATTTTTTCATAAAGAAAAACCTTTTCAAGTAAAACCCCTTCAATATCCTCTTTGGTTTCAACATGTCCTGTTTCCGGTGTTTTGAGGCTTGAAATATTGAGGTTCTCACCTTTTATATTAAATCGCCATTCATTATTGCCTGCTTTGTAGATAAGGTTGAGTTCGGTTACAACCGCTCCTTTTTGCAGGGAGAGGATTCCTTCTTCAAGCCCGGCCTTGTCGCCCTTTATGGTAATACTTTCAATTGAATCGTTTTTATTGTTTTCAAGCACAATGCAATTTCCAATATCAAGGGATACAAGTTCTTTGTCTGATTCTTTCAGTATCTCCTGCCGGTTTTCCATGACGAACCACAGCCAGGTGAGAAATTCATAACCTAAAAATTTATATCGATTGTAAGATACGGCTACATCAAGCATGTGCTACTCCGTGAATTTTGTGGGCGAAAGTTGTAATAAAAGATCTCGATCAGCATCTGAAAGGCCGGACATAAGATCGGCAGTAGTGTATGGGAAGAGCCTGATAAGGCTGAGCCTGAATGATTTTGAAAACAGTGTTTCAAGTTCTTCATTGGCAGCTTTCAGGTTTGAGAAAAACCACAGCCATGATTCTTCCATGTTCCAGATCAGATCATAAATATTGGGCGTGGCTGGAATGCGAAGGCTGAGAACATCAATCACATGATCTTTGATGGACTTTTTTTCGTTTCTTGATAAATATTTCCGGCCGCTTTTCTCAAGTTGTCTGGCCATTTCAATGGCATAGTGTTTTTGTATGACTTTGGGCGGTATTGATTTCCTGTCCAGTCTCATTGAAAAAACCAGATATGGACCGATTACAAAGGAGGAGCCTTCAAAATCAGGGATATATGGATTTTCAAATGATGTCCATCCGACAGTCTTTTCCAGGGGATGATCATCTATTTCCTGGATGGCATTTTGTGTAAGGCCGTTGTAAACTTTTTCAAGAAAAGGTTTTTCAGGATTGCTTTTAACTTTATAACGCGTAACAGATACTGAAGAAGATAATATACCCATAATTCCCCTATTTTTTAAAATGGCAAAAAAACAAAAAAAGGTTCCGGCCTTAAATTACCGAAACCCTATATTTTCCAATTTCCTAAGTCAATTTTGGAAAAAAAGTCTCACACGATTCTTACACGGAAAATTACCCTTTTCTTTTTATTTATTCAACTATAGACTTTCAGATAATTAATTTCACAAGGCCGGAATAGTTATACGTCGACGATTGATAACACAGTGAAATTGTTTATCTGAAAGTCTATATAGAGTTAATTTTTTATGATTGATAAGGATCATGAATTTAAATCTGAAGATGAAAATAGTCAAAGCAAATTCTGTTTTTGATTTTACTACTCTAATCATAGGAAGAGTGTCAAGCGTAATTTCTCTTAAACAGGTCATCAATAAATCGGGCGTTCTTCCTTGTTTTTGGCAAATTCGCTTTTATTTCAGTAAAATAGATAATATTGCCACCTCTTTTAGAAAATATGGTTTATTTAAGATATTTTATGTTTAATATAATGCTATAATCACAGATAGTTACTTGATATAGTTTATTCAAACTCTCTATTTTTAGGTTCATATAGTTAATTTGTCTCTTAGAATCCTTATACTATAAGGCTTTAAGGCAAATCAAAATTATTTAGCGCAACATTTAAGAATTAGTTATATGGGTTTCATGAAGGTCAGGGAAGGAAGCCAAGATTAATCCAGATAAATTGACCATATGATAAAAATTTAAAGGATTTATTAGGATGCCATCTTCAACCAACTTTGGCATACACAAGATATTGTGGCGATAAAAAAAATCGATTGAGCTGTAATTATCCTGCTGATATGTTGATACGTTATGAATATTACAACATTGTGATATAGTAATTTATTTAAGATATTGGCAAGTGATCTGTGGGAATAGTCAGAAACTATGTAATAGGTATAAAACAGTTTATAATTGGTTTAAATCGGTTGACCCTGTGTCGAGTTTTTGGTAACATGTTAAATGTTTTACTTGTTAACTCGTATAATTTAATAGGATCAAAAAAGATGGCGAGAAATATCGGTTATTGTAGCTGCCGGAGGCAGGAGCTTGCTTATGAAAGACAGATGGTTGTCGGTTGACGAAATCGCTGTATATCTTGGTGTAAAAAGAGACA
>JAFDFV010000160.1 GCA_019309665.1 Deltaproteobacteria bacterium
CTTTTTGCGGGCCTATGATGTTTTTTATAACGATGTAATGATGTAGAAAAAAAGTGATGGAATGTAATCATCTTTTTTTCAGATTTAGGCGACAACTTGCTTGACATTTACCGATTTTCTGGGGTCCGAATGGACCAGGGGCCGTGCGTTAAGCATTGCGCTTAAAGCACAATTGTCTTGATCCGGATGGGTGACTGGCGTGGATCAGTAAAATGCTGATCACGAACCTATATAAAAGAAATAACGGGAGCGAAAAAAGGTGACAATAAAGCGAGGCTGTGCTGGTGCGAAAGTAAGAGGACAAGCGAAAAAAAGATGTATTTTTTTGTAGGGAGGGGTGTTTTTTCTCTTGACAGGCCCTTTAATGGGTGACCCTTTTTTTTTAGACCCCTTTTTTTTATATGGACGTCCCGCATTCCTTATTCTATCACCCTAATCGTATCAGTGCCTTCAAAAGGTGTTTCATCCATTAATTCTCCTGATACCGATACCGTCAGCTCAACCCCATTTCCAGCGGTCAGTATCTCTTGCACCGCAGACCTATCAAACTTGACCATCAGAACACCGTTTTGAATATCCCCCCACTCTGCTGTAACACTAACTTCGCCATGTAACATTGTAACCGTTCTCTCATTGATTTCTTCTACATCGTAACCCTCCAAAAGTTCTATATAGCAAGTAATCCACTTGCCCTTGCTCCTCAGGTTCAAGGTATTGGGGGCAAAATCTACATCGGCTTCTATAGCAGGTGCTGGAGCGGGTACATATTCATACGCCCCCATATCTGTGACCGCCCCACCTATTTCGTCCCCGTCCTGAGGTCGGGCATTTCCTTCAATATCTTCACTTGGTGCTCCAGTGTTGGTTCCAGCATCAATGCATAGTGAACTTGACTGGAGATGATAATCGCCGCCAGAAGCATCAGCGAACATCGGATTGACGGAGATATTTCCCGTTCCAAGGTCACAGTCTGAAATATCGGAGTAAGTAGCGGTGCAGCCATTGAGGTCATCACCATTTCTCCAGATGATGTTGTTTACAATTCTGGGAGATGGTGAGTCAACGCAACTAACCCCATAGTTGCTATTATAGACGATAGTATTGTTCAAGATGGTGGGAGAGCAGCCATACACGCTGATGCCACAATCGTTTGACTCTGCAATATTGTTTACTATGTTATTGCCATCCCCAAGTACAGGATCACCTCCGATTGCAATGCCATCAAAATTATTTGAACTTGCATTGTTATTCGCTATTCTGCAATTATCTGAATTATTTAACGCAATGCCATTAGAGTTTGAAGTTACAACGTTGCCTGTTACAATGACATCGTTTGATTGAAATACCACGATCCCGTTACCCTCATTCGATGTTACAATATTACCTTCTATAACATTATTGGTCGAAGTTCCCGTGCCAGACCCTGAGCAAATACCTGTGGCGTTTGCACTTACATTATTTTCTCTTACAATATTATGGTTTGAATACCATATATAAATGCCGACATAATTTGAAGTCAATGTATTATTTGTTATAACATTGTTATGCTCAGTAACTTCAGCATATTCCATACCTAAATGAACACCATGGTTGTTTGAGTCCAAGATATTATTTGTTATAGTGTTTTCAATACTTGAACCTTCCAGGCAAATGCCTCCTCCGCTGTAGTGCGTGTTGAATCGTGCGTTATTGCCCGTTATCATATTGTTGCTTGAAGAGGATAACTTGATGCCTGCAATCAAATTTGAGTTTGTGGTGTTATTTATTATTCTGTTGTTATTTGACAAAATCAGCTCGATGCCACTCCAATTTGAATTTGCGGTATTTCCTTCTATCGTGTTGTTGACAGACTCTTCCAGGAGAATGCCGGAGCCCATGCCAGAACCAATTGCAATGTTGTTAGCTATGGTGTTATTACTTGAGCGAATTAGATGAATCTCATAATCATGGACTGAATCAAATTTGTTGCCGAAAACCGTATTGCTGCTCGCTTCATAGATTGTTATACCAGACCAGGTATGCGCAATTACATTATTCTTGATCAAGGCATTATCAGTTTTAACACACAAGCCGTGGGTATGAGGTCCAGCAGTAGTCGCATGTCCGCAGTGATGCACCTCGCTGTTCTTTATCTCAAGTTTTGAACCAGGATCAGAACAAAATAGATATGTCTGATTTTTGGCTGTAATTATGGATGCATCCAAGGTAGTGTCGGGATCATTGTCATTATCGTAAATATACAATGCACCACCTTTTTTGACCTCAATGTAAGAATCTCCTCCATTCGTAGATGTCATCACCAGCGTCACATTGTTAAAAGTAAGGCTTCCACCGTTTTCAATAATGAGATTGCCTTTTAGTATGACTGTGTCATCCCAGACCTTAGTCTGATTTGTTATTACCCAATCACCTGTTGCTGGCGGAGGATAATTTCCACTTCCACCCGGTGGAAGTGCATAACAGTCGTCACCTACCTCGTATACTCCCATATCTACTATTAGTGCTCCGTCTCCTTTGCCATCGCACACGCGCGGGTCAGCTTCAAAATCTGTGATAAGCCACCACGGCAGGGCTGCATTGTTTCCTCCGTCAAGACAAGGCGAGTCTGCCTGCAAATGGTAGTCGCCGTGTTCAGGGTCGACAAACACGGGATCTATTGAGATGTTTCCTTCGCCAAGGTCGCCATCCTCAATGTTGGAGTAAGTGGCAGTACAACCATCAAGGTCATCGCCGTTGGCCCACAGAATGGTATTAACAATTGTGGTTTCTGCCCACAGGTCTTGATGGATACCGCCGCCAGCATTAACAGCATAATTCCGGACAATGGTGTTGTTGATAATATGGGCAAAGGTGCATGAAGATTTTGCGGAGATTGCTCCACCGACGTCCCCAGCACTGTTGCCCGTGATTACATTATTAGCGATATTGGCCGAAATGCACCCGCTTTCAGATTTCACCAATATTCCACCTCCGGAACTGCTGGACGTATTGTCATTGATGAAATTCTTCATAATGTCAGCAGATCCGGTTGAGTATATAAGTATCCCTCCTCCCCCAAAGTCACCTGCTGTATTTCCTTCAATTGTATTCTCAGAAATCAAGCCTGTTCCGAAAATCCCCCCGCCGCCTTGAGCCGCATTATTACCCGTGATAGTGTTGCTTACGACAATGATGGCGCCACCTATACTAATTCCGGCTCCGAAGCGCGCACTATTACCAGTAATCATGTTATTTCTGATAGTAGATGAGGAATGCTCTTCTACGAAGATTCCGCCGCCGTTGCCGTGTTCGCCTGTCGTATTCCCATTGATAATACAATTGGTGATTATTGACGATGAAAAGGAGCAGTGAATCCCTCCTCCATCCCAATTAGCCATATTTTCACTGATGGTGCAGTTGGTAATGGTTGGGGAGGAAGAGGAGCCATAGCAGCAGATTCCGCCCCCGTAGGACCCGGCCTTATTATCACTAATGTTGCAGTTTGTAATGGTTGGGGAGGCGTACTCGCAACATATCCCGCCCCCACGAAAATCAGCATTACCATTTCGCACCGTCATTCCGCTTAGCACGGAATCACTTCCTTCTCCATTACTGAAAGAAACCACGCTCCCTGCCTGGTTACCATCAATAATAGTAGCAGCCACCACATCCGGGTCATTCGGATCTATACTCCTTAGGGTAATAGCCTTACCAGAGAAGTCGATATTCTCAACATAAGTTCCCGCCCCCACGTGCACAGTGCCGGATGATACTACGGCATCAATGCCATCCTGGATCTTGGCAAAGGCATCATAGCCCCAAGTGTGACCGTCGTTTGGGCAGCCATCGCAATAGTCGTCATCCACCCGGACCTCGAAAGGCTGCGCACTTGCTGGTGTCACGAATGAGAAGGCCATCATGGCAGCCATAGTCATGGCAAGCAAAATTGGAATCATTTTTATTATCTTTTTCACGACATTACCCTTTTAATGAAATACTCCGCAGCAGAACTGCGAGGTGTTCTTTCGAATAAAATTGCACATAACGAATCTTGAGGCTCATTGCTTTTAATTAAACCTCGGGCTATGCTCAAGCGCCCCGAAAAGTTTCATGGTATAGTGCACGTATCTGTCTTGAACGGCAGCTGCATATATTTCTGCAAACACTTCTGGCATGCCTTTATATTAAGCTTGAACGTCCGGTGTTTGCATACTTCAATTGCACGCCAGCAATCTTTCTTTTTGTATCATCTGCTCTTTTCCATAAATTGCACCTCTCTCGGGTGTAATTGCACATTTGGATGAAATCTGTCATAGGTTTTTGGAGAAAAGCCTGAATTTATTATGTTTTGTTTAAATTTACATCTCCCAATTTTCATTCATTTATTTGCCACATTTTCTGGGAGGGAATTTTTTTCGATTGATTTAAATATCAGCAAGTTATCTGTTTTGCTATGGGAATTTTCACCCAAATATTTAATTATACCCAAATGTCAGGATAGAGTCTATAAGTTTGATAATCAAGTGTCAATAAATCAACAACCACGCTTATAAAACGTGGTTTGTATTCGACCTATAAGGCCGTCCTCAGCAAAACCCATAGGGCCTTGTGAAGTAAGATTGAGCTGTTCCCATAATTTTGTATTTTTTATTTATCCTCTTGATACTTAACGTACTTTCTTATCATTTCAGCATCTATACCTACGGTATCAACGCAATAGCCGGCTGACCAAAAATGGTTTCCCCAGTACTTTTTTGTTCGCAAGGATGGAAACTTCTGGAAAGCTTGAATCGCTGTTTTGCCTTTTATTTTACCCATCAATGTTGAGATAGAAACTTTAGGCGGAACCTTCACAAGCAAATGAACATGATCTGGTTGAACATTTAATTCAACGACTTCACACCCTGATCTCTCCGTATGAGCATAAATGCTCTTGTAAACAAACTTTCCAATACTACCTTTTAGTATTCGATACCGATACTTAGGAACAAAAACTATATGGTACTGGCA
>JAFDFV010000011.1 GCA_019309665.1 Deltaproteobacteria bacterium
GCTATTTTTTTTATTGCTCCTTTCCAGAAAACTGTTACCCAATCCGTTCAATTTTTAAAAAATATATGGGGCCATTATTTTTTTCTGGTTTCAGTTGCACAAGAGAATGATAATCTTAAAAAAGCGATAAACCAAGCCATAGATAAAAACAATAAGTATCGTGAGGTAGAAATTTCCAATTTTAGACTCCGTAACTTATTAAATTTTCGGGAAACTATGACTAATCAGGTTCTTGTCGCCGAAGTTATCAGCCAGGATCCCTCTCCCTGGTTTAAAACAATAATCATAGATAAAGGCAAATCCGATGGAGTTGAAAAGGGTTTGCCTGTAGTAGTGCCTGAAGGCATTGCGGGGCAGATTATAGATATCAGTTACAATTATTCCAAGGTGTTGCTGATTATTGACCCCAATAGCGCTGTAGATGCTTTAGTTCAGAGAACCAGAGATAGAGGGCTTATCAAAGGCGAATCATATGGAAGATGTCTTTCCAAATATGTATTAAGAAAGCACGATGTTAAAGTCGGAGACACAGTTGTTTCTTCAGGTTTAGATGGCGTTTTTCCTAAAGGCCTACGTGTTGGTTATGTTACGGAAATTGTCAAGCGCAATTCAGGTATATTTCAAGAAGTAACGGTTATGCCTTATGTAGATTTTGAAAAACTTGAAGAGGTTCTAATAGTATTGGATTCTCCAAAACATGATTTTGATTTTGTGAGTGAGCAATGACGTATTGTTTTTATATCTGCGTCTGTCTCTGCCTTGTAATTTTTCAAACAACAATTATACCCCACATCGCTTTATTCAATAATTTTTATGACCTTTTAATCCCCTTTATTATTTATCTCGGTCTGTTCCGCCCAGCCCGTGAAGGCATCCTTTTTATACTTGTGCTGGGATTTATAATGGATAGTCTTTCAGGAGGGCCTTTTGGTCTGTATTTAACAACATATTTCTGGCTGTTTATTGTTGTTAAGATAGTTATTAAATATTTACATGCATGCAATAATATTTTGTTGCTGTTTATTGTTGCCGCCGGCGTATTTATGGAGAATATAATATTTATTGCCAGTGTTTCTATGCTTGGTCCGGATTCACGGTTTCTCGCCATTACTATGAGGACTGTTATTTTTCAAATTCTATGGGCAGGATGTACAGGCTTCTTTTTTATAACATTTTTTAATCATATTCATAAGAAATTGGAAAAATTTTCTATTTTTCGTTCGGGCACTAAAATAACATAAAGGTACTTTTGAGCAAATACTTACAGAGCGCAGATACTGATTGGTACAAAAGACGTTTGACCGGGGTTGTCTTTTTAGTATTAACGGCTTTTTTAGTGCTTATTGCCCGCCTCTTTTACCTTCAGGTGATTGAAGGGGATGAGCTTAGACGACTTTCAGCAAACAACTGCATACGATTGCAAAATATAGAGCCTTCAAGAGGATTAATTTTTGATCGCAATGGAAAGTTGCTGGTTGATAATAGGCCATCGTTTGATTTGAATATAATTTTGAAAGATGCCAAACCTGTTGAACATACAATTGAAATGCTTTCTCAATATGTAGATGTTCCGGCAACAGAGCTTATGTCAAAAATCAGCCGCAACAAAGGAATATCATTCTATACCCCTGTCTTGTTAAAGCAGGATATAGGGCGAGATGCCTTGGCTGCTATCGAGGTCCACAAATATAATCTTCCTGGTATTGTTGTTAGCGTTAAACCAAGAAGACACTATATTTATAAGCAAAATGCGGCTCATCTAATAGGTTATTTGGGTGAGATTAGTTCCGATGAGCTTAAATCGGGAAAATACTCTGGTTATAGAGCAGGTGATTATATTGGAAAATTTGGTGTGGAAAAAACTTATGAGGGTCTATTGAGAGGTAAGCGTGGAGGACGGCAGGTTGAGGTAAATGCGGCAGGGCAGGTTGTTAGAGTCTTGAGAACCGTCGAAGCTTTTCCGGGCCACAATATTTATCTTTCAATTGATTACTTACTCCAGAAAAAGGCTGAAGAACTTTTGGAAGGTTCGGCCGGCGCAATAATAGCTATGGATCCGGCTACAGGACAGATACTGGCTATGGCCAGCAGTCCTGCATTTGATCAGAACGCATTTGTTGACGGTATGTCACATGAACAATGGGATTCTCTTGTTTCTAATCCATTCAGGCCAATGGAAAACAAGGCAATCAATGCTGAGTATCCCCCAGCTTCCGTATATAAGATAGTTACGGCAATAGCAGCTCTTGAGGAAGGAATAATTGATGAAAATACAACATTTTATTGCCCGGGATATTACAAGTGCGGGAATCGGGTTTTTAGATGCTGGAAAAAAAGAGGACACGATAAAGTTAATGTTGTGAAGGCATTAGCTGAATCCTGTGACGTTTTTTTTTATCAGGTCGGCCAAAAACTGGGTGTTGATAGACTGGCATGGTATGCCAGGGCTTGTGGCCTGGGATCAGCAACAGGCATTGACCTTAATCATGAAGCAAATGGTTTGATACCAACCGCTGCCTGGAAAAGGGCTCGTACAGGCATTAGATGGCAGTTAGGTGAAACCCTTTCTGTTGCTATAGGGCAGGGCTATAATCTTGCAACTCCTTTGCAGATGATGTCTTTGATTTCTGAAATAGCGAATGGAGGAATAAGGTATAAGCCATTGATTCTTAAAAAGGTAGAGACAGCAGAAGGTGAACTCATTAATGAAAACAAAAGTAAGGTTACAGGAAAATTGCCTGCCGGTCAACGGACGTTAGAGATTGTGAGGCAAGGGCTTTGGGATGTAGTTAACAAAAAAAAAGGAACTGCATGGATTGCACATGTTGATGATGTTGATATCAGCGGTAAAACCGGGACAGCTCAGCTTGTAAGCAGGACCGGCAGTAATGATGATGCTTCTATCGATAAAGCAAATAAACCGGATCACTTAAAATCACATGCATGGTTTGCAGCCTATGCTCCATCAAAGGACCCCCAAATAGCTGTAGTTGTTATTGTTGAACATGGTGAACATGGTTCCAGTGCTGCCGCTCCACTTGCGAGTGAGCTAATAACAACCTATTTATCAATAGTTGGTGAATTAACCTTGACATCAAATAAGTCAGATAAAGATAAAACATAGCCGTTCACGGCTTGAAACTTGAAACTTGAAATTGGGAAAGACAGTACAAAAGCATGAAGGCCAAATTTCCAATTTCTAATTTCAACGTTCCGTGAACGCTTACCTAAAATGTTACAAAACAAGTAATTTGCGAAATTAATATGTTTGACCGCCGTCTTGTACAAAACTTCGACTGGACCTTATTGAGCTTAGCTCTTATACTGGGCTTTTTGGGGCTTGTTACTTTATATAGTTCAGTAACGGCTGCAACACAGGTGCCTCAGATGGAATATTATAAGCAGCTTGTATGGTATTTTGTTGGATTAATTTTTTTAGTTATTTCTTTTTTGTTCAATTACAAAACTTTTGATCGATGGGGGCACATAATTTATATTTTATGCATTTCTCTTCTTGTTGGTGTGTTAATATTTGGTGAAGGTTCTAAAGGTGCTATGCGCTGGCTGAAGTTTGGATTTTTTTCAATTCAACCATCTGAGCTGGTAAAGATCGCTGTAATAATAATTTTGGCCAGATATTATTCAAAACATGCAAATACAACAGGCTTAACTTTACGCGAACTTATCAATCCTTTTTTACTGACAATAATTCCTTTTGTTTTAATTGTAAAACAACCGGATTTGGGAACAGCTATAATGATTGTTTTAATTGCCGGCTCTATGACGGTTTTTGTAAAAATTGAGAGGCGTTCCTTTTTATATTTAATCGTTTTGGGTGTAATAAGCATTCCTTTAGTCTGGTTTTTTTTGAGAGAATATCAGAAAGCGAGGATATTGACATTTTTGGATCCGGACAGGGATCCTCTTGGGACCGGCTATCACATTATACAATCGAAAATTGCTATAGGCTCAGGCATGATATCCGGCAAGGGGTTTTTGAAAGGAACGCAAAATGCACTTTCATTCCTTCCTGAACAGCACACGGATTTCATATTTTCGGTTTTAGCTGAAGAGTGGGGGTTAATAGGTTCTGTAATTATTCTTATTGTTTTTCTGATACTTATTATAAAGGGATTGAATGTTGCTTATAGATGTCGAGAACCATTCGGCACCATACTTTCAGTCGGTATCACAGCAATGATATTCTGGCAGGTAATCATTAATATCGGCATGGTAATGGGGTTGATGCCGGTCGTAGGAGTTACATTGCCGTTTATTAGCTATGGGGGTTCATCGCTTATTACCGTTATGATATGTATGGGCCTTTTGATTAATGTAAGTATGAGGAGGTTTATGGTTGAATAGGAGGTAAAAAGATAGCAAAGATTAAAAAAACCTTTGACAATTTATTATAGTTAATATATAGACCAACGGAGTTAATCTTTTGAAGGAATTTTTTTAAAGATATATTTTTTTAATAAATTATTCAGAAATCGGTAGTGGAGGAAGTTCAATGATAAGCGTAGATTATTCCTTAGGTATACAAATCATAAATTTCCTGTTTTTGATATGGGCACTTAATGTTGTTTTATACAAACCAATCAGAAACATACTAATTCAGAGAAAAGAAAAAATTACCGGCCTTGAGCAGAATATTGATGTCTGTAACAGCGATATTAAGGGGAAAGATGATGCTTTTACTTCAGGGTTAAAAGAGGCAAGGGTTAAGGGCATGGGAGAAAAAGACGCTTTAATGCAGACAGCTACTGATGAAGAAAAAATGATAATCGAAAAAATAAATCAAAAGGCTCAGGCGGATCTTGCCGAGGTGCGTGAGAAAGTCGCAAAGGATGCGGAAAGTGTCAGAGCATCGTTGCAAGAAGAGCTTGATGATATTGCAATCGCTATTAGTCATAAAATTTTGGGGAGGGCTTTTTAATGAAGGTTCCTGGAATTAGCAGCAGTATGAAGCGTAATTCAATTATTTTATTTATAGTTGCTGCGCTTCTGTTCTTCTTTGTTGGAGGAGCATTGGGTTCATCTGGAGGAGAGCATGGGACGAAAGGATGGGTGGCTACAGATACATACCGGGTTATGAATTTTGCTGTTTTATTTTTGGGCTTGTTTTTTCTTTTACGCAAGCCGGTATCTCAATTTTTCGGGGCTCGTATTAAGGGAATAGAAGATCAGTTAAGCGAGCTTGAAACTAAGAAAAAGGATGCCAAGCAAAAGCTTGGGGAATATACAGCAAAACTGGCTCAGTTAGATCAAGAAGGCAAGAAAATCGTCGATGATTACATACGACAGGGTAATGAGGCCAAGGAAAGGATACTAAAAGAAGCAGAATCCGTAGCTGATAAATTAAAAGAACAAGCTCGCCGGAACATTGATTATGAAATTAATCAGGCGAAATTACGGCTTCAGGAGGAAGTGCTTGAGAAAGCCATTGTGAAGGCTGAAGCGATCATAAAAAATGAAATTACAATCGAAGACCATGATCGATTGGTAGATGAATACTTAAAGAAGGTGGTGGCATAGTGAAAAATTTGGCTGTAGCACGACGTTATGCCAAGGCACTTTTGCTTATTGGCAAAGATGATGGTCAAGCTGAATTATACAGGGAAGAGCTTGACAATATCGCAGGTTTGGTGACAGGGGAAAAGGAGCTTGAACAAGCAATTACAAACCCACTTTACGACGCAGCAGGTCGAAGAAAGGTATTGCATACAATAATTGATAAGCTATCTCTCTCCGATATGATGAAATCTTTCCTGCTTTTGGTATTTGATAAGGGTCGAATTGGGTTTTTATGCAATATTGATGAGTTCTATAAAAAACTCGCGGACGAATTGAAAGGCATTGCTAGGGCAAGCTTGGTTTCGGCCACTGAGCTTTCAACTGATACAATAGATAAAATTCGTTCAACCATGTCCACAATGACTGGTAAGGACGTTATCCTGGAGGTTGAACAAGATCCATCACTTATTGGTGGAGTAATATCCAGGATAGGAGATCTTTTATTAGATGGAAGTATCAGAACACAATTACTCAACATGAGAGAATCTATAAAAAGGGGTGAGAGTGTATAATGGAATTAAAAGCTGAAGAAATAAGTCAGATAATTAAAGAACAGATTACGGATTACGACAAGAAGGTTGAGCTAAGTGAAACCGGAGTTGTCTTGTCGGTTGGTGATGGAATCGCCAGGGTCTATGGCCTTGAGAAGGCTATGGCTTTGGAACTGGTTGAATTTACTGGCGGCATATTAGGGCTTGTCCTGAACCTTGAAGAAGACAATGTCGGTATTGCTATTATGGGTGAGGATATCCATATTAAAGAAGGCGATATGGTCAAGAGAACAGGACGTATCGCTGAGGTTCCGGTTGGTGAGGCGGTTCTTGGGCGTGTTGTTGATGCTGTTGGCTCGCCAATTGACGGAAAAGGACCCATTGATGCAAAAGAGTTCAGAAGGGTTGAAATGGTTGCACCAGGCGTTATTGCAAGAAAGAGTGTGCATGAACCAATGTACACGGGTCTTAAAGCTATAGATTCAATGACGCCCGTAGGCAAGGGGCAGCGTGAGCTGATCATTGGTGACCGCCAGATCGGTAAAACAGCCGTAGGAGTTGATGCAATTATAAATCAGAAGGGCAAGGATGTTTACTGTATTTATGTTGCTACCGGCCAGAAAAAATCTACGGTTGCACAGGTTGTTGATATATTAGAAAAACACGGCGCTATGGAATATACAACAGTAGTATCTGCCTGTGCTAGTGACCCTGCAACACTGCAGTTTGTCTCTCCATATGCGGGATGTGCTATGGCTGAATACTTTCGTGACAAAGGGCAGCATTCTTTGATCGTATATGATGACCTTTCAAAACAGGCAGTAGCTTACCGTCAGGTTTCACTTCTTTTAAGACGTCCTCCGGGCCGTGAAGCATTTCCCGGCGATATTTTCTACAATCACTCTCGACTTCTTGAAAGATCGGCAAAGCTAAATGATGAGCTTGGTGCCGGTTCTATGACAGCCCTTCCAATAATTGAGACTCAGGCCGGCGACGTTTCTGCATTTATTCCAACAAACGTTATTTCCATTACAGATGGTCAGATTTATCTTGAGCCTAATCTGTTTTTTTCTGGAGTAAGGCCGGCTATTAATGTTGGTTTGTCAGTTTCCAGGGTTGGTGGATCGGCGCAGGTTAAAGCAATGAAGCAGGTTGCCGGTACTTTGCGCCTTGATCTGGCTCAGTATCGTGAGCTTGAAGCATTTGCTGCATTTGGAAGTGACCTGGATAAGGCAACTCAGGCTCAGCTTACCAGAGGTGCAAGACTTGTTGAAATTCTGAAACAGCCTCAGTTTAAGCCGCTTTCAATGGAGAAACAGGTTACATTACTGTTCGCCGGCGCTAAGGGATTCCTTGATAAATATCCTCTTGATGTACTTGCAAAATATGAGGCAGGACTTTACGGTTTTATAGAGGACAGATATCCACAGGTATTCAGTGAGCTGGATGAGAAGCAAGCGATATCAGAGTCACTGGATAAACAAATGCAGGATGCCTTGACAGCTTATGATGCAGAGTTCAAGGACACAATTAAATAAAGCCGATTTTTTCTGATTAGTTACATTATTGAGATAGAAGCTGATATTGTAATATTATAATTAGGCTAAGAAGAATGCTTATAAGGATATAATATGGCAACGCTAAAAGATGTCTTAACCAAAATTGGTGCAGTAAAAAAGACAAAGCAGATTACAAAGGCTATGGGCATGGTAGCCACTTCAAAGCTTCGAGGCGCACAGCAAAATATGGATGGATTCAGGCCGTATGCAGGCAAGTTTGCTGAAGTCTTGGGGAGCCTTGCAGAAAAAGCAGGAGAAGGTGCGAGTCCCTTGCTTGTACCGCGTGAGGAAGTAAAAAAGATAAATATTGTTTTATGTACTTCTGACAGAGGGCTCTGCGGCGGTTTTAATGCGAATCTTATCGCGGCTGCCAAGAAATTTGTAAATGAACGCTCAGAGCAGGAAGTTGATATTTCCTTCACTAATTTTGGGAAAAAAGGGCGGGACTGGTGTCGTACAAATAAGATGGAGATAGATTCGGAGAACTTAGGCATTGTTGGTGCCAAATTTGGCTTTAATGTTGCGCTGACTGCAGGCCAGAAGCTGATTGATGGATTTCTGGATGGCACATATGATGAGATTTATGTTGTTTTTTCTGAATTTATAAGCACGGCAAGGCAGATTCCAACGGTTAAACAGATACTTCCTATTCCACCTATTGAAACTGCCGAAGAAGAGGAAGTTGATACTGTTAAACCATTTCTGGCAGAACATATTTGTGAGCCATCACCTAAAGAACTGCTTGGGGATTTGCTTCCAAGGCATGTTTATGTACAAATATATAGCGGGTTACTGGAAACTTCTACTAGTGAGCATGCGGCGCGTATGGCTGCTATGGATAACGCAACTAGTGCATGTGATGATATGATATCTAGTCTTTCTCTGGCATATAATAAGGCCCGGCAGGCAGCAATTACAGCGGAATTAATGGATATAGTTGGTGGTGCCGAGGCTCTTAAAGGATAAGTAATTAGAATACCGCATTTAGTTATAGGAGGTCTATAGATGGGTGAAAATATAGGTAAAATTACGCAGGTTTTGGGGCCTGTTGTCGATGTGGAATTTGAGCAGGGTAAACTGCCTACAATTCTTACCGCACTTTTGATCACAAATCCCACTATTAGTGACGAACCTGATAATCTGGTTGTTGAGGTTGCTCAGCACCTGGGAGACAATGTTGTTCGTACTATTGCTATGGATGTTACAGACGGACTAACGAGAGGACAATTAGTCAAGGATACCGGCAGACAGATTATGATGCCGGTGGGATCGGCAGGTTTGGGACGCGTTTTAAATGTTGTTGGACGGCCTGTTGATGGCTTGGGGCCAGTAAGCCAGGAAAAAATGTTGCCTATTCATCGTGAGGCACCAAAATTTACAGAGCAGGATACAACAGTTCGAGTTCTTGAGACAGGTGTAAAGGTTATTGACTTGCTTGTACCATTCCCAAGAGGTGGTAAAATGGGAATGTTTGGTGGTGCAGGAGTCGGGAAAACTGTTATCATGATGGAAATGGTTCATAATATTGCTATGCAGCACGGTGGTATTTCAGTTTTTGCCGGTGTTGGAGAAAGAACCCGTGAAGGCAACGACCTTTACCATGAGATGAAAGATTCAGGAGTTCTTCCAAAAGCTGCATTGATATATGGTCAGATGACAGAACCGCCGGGAGCAAGAGCTCGTGTTGCGTTATCGGCTTTGACAGCGGCTGAATATTTCCGTGATGAAGAAGGTCAGGATGTGCTTATATTTATTGATAATATTTTCAGGTTTACACAAGCAGGCTCCGAAGTGTCAGCACTTCTAGGCCGTATGCCGTCTGCTGTTGGTTATCAGCCCACTCTGGCAGTTGACCTTGGTGAACTACAGGAACGTATTACATCTACCGATAAGGGTTCTATTACTGCTGTTCAATGCGTATATGTTCCTGCTGACGACTTGACAGACCCGGCGCCGGCAACAACTTTTGCTCATCTTGACGGAACAGTTGTTTTATCAAGGCAGATTGTTGAGCTCGGTATATATCCAGCAGTTGATCCGCTTGATTCAACCTCCAGGATTCTTGATGCTGCTTATATTGGAGAAGAACACTATCAGGTAGCCCGTACGGTTCAGAATACACTTCAAAAATATAAAGAACTTCAGGATATCATCGCAATATTAGGTATGGACGAGTTGTCAGATGAAGACAAGCTTACAGTTGGTCGTGCCAGGAGAATTCAACGATTTTTGTCCCAGCCTTTCCATGTCGCTGAAGCTTTTACAGGTACTGCTGGTAAATACGTTAAAATAGAGGATAGTGTTAGAGCTTTTAAAGAAATTATTGAAGGAAAACATGATGCTGTTCCTGAGCAGGCTTTTTATATGGTTGGTGGCATAGAAGAAGTACTAGAAAAAGCCAAGAAGATGGCAGAAGCTTAATAATATTTAATATATATGAGGGTTAAAGTATGGCTGGAAATATTAAATTAGAAGTTGTCACCCCAGAGAAATCTGTAGTTAGCGAGGATGCAAAGATAGTTGTTGCCCCTGGCAATCTTGGCGATTTTGGTGTACTAATAGGTCATACTCCATTTTTGAGTACCCTTAAAGTTGGTTCACTTCGCTATATAGATGCTAACAATACTGAGAGATATGTTTTTATAAGTGGTGGGTTTGCTGAGACGCTTCCGGATAAAGTTACAGTACTGGCTGAATCTGCTGAAAGAAGACGCGATATAGATGTTCAACGTGCAAAGACTTCTTTGGAACGTGCCCAGAAACGTCTGGCCGATATATCAAAAAAAGAAGATTTTGATTTCATGAGAGCCAGAACAGCTCTTGAAAGAGCTTTGCACCGTCTGAAGCTTTCCGGCTCAAGAGCATAATAATATTTGTTGTCTTTGGTAGTTATAACAAATTATCATTAATAACTATAAGATAATTTACTATATATATAAAGAAAAATGACAGATCATGTAAATGGTCTGTCATTTTTTTTTGAATAAATTTCCATTTGTTAATTGAGCTTGAATAAAGAATGTATTATAGGTAGAAAAATGCGAACTGTTATTGATAATGTTGCTGCAGTAATACTTGCTGCCGGTATGGGTACCCGCATGAAATCAAACAAAGCCAAAGTGCTGCATGAAATTATTGGCAGACCTATGGTAACGTATATTGTGGAAACCGCAAGAACAGTTGTTGGGAATAATATCGTATTGGTGATTGGTAATCAGGCCGATAAAGTAAAAAGAATTGTATCTGAAGAAACTGATGTAATTTTTGCCATTCAGGAAAAGCAGTATGGAACTGGGCATGCGGTTTTATGCACACAACATTATATACCGGAACATTCAAATCAAATTGTTATTTTATGTGGTGATGTGCCATTAATTACTCCTAATACTATAATGAAACTTATAAATGATCATATCAAGGCAATGCGAGACATATCAATTTTGGCAGTTAAAGTTGATAATCCAAAAGGTTATGGTAGAATTTTATTGGATGAAAATAGAAATGTTACTGGAATAGTTGAGGAAGCAGACGCAACAGAGGAACAAAAATCTATCAGGATGATTAATACAGGCATTTACTGCATAAAAAAAGATTGTTTATTTGACTCATTAAAAAAGATTAAATCGGATAATGTTCAGGGTGAACTTTATCTTACTGATATTATTGGAATAGGGCATAGAGAAGGAAAAAACATTGGCGTACTGGTTGGCAGAGATATCGAAGAGTTTATTGGGGTCAATAATTGTGAAGATTTAAAAAAAGTTGAAATAATTATGCGCAAAAGACTATGTAGCTCAAGGTAAAACGACTTGACTTTAGTTTTAAATACAGTATAAATTATTATGAGGTGAAATATTGGATAACGCAGTTATTTTACAACAATTTGAAGAAATAGAAAAAAAGATTGAGACATTAATTCAGGTTTGCAAATCGCATGAAGCAGCAAATTTTGAACTTAAAGAAAAAATTAAGGGATTAGACGAAGAGCTTCAAATTAAGGTTGAGGCTGAAAACAGTTATGCAAAAGAGAGAGATTTAGTCCGATCAAAGATTGATGGTATATTAGGCAAACTGGATGAAATTACAGAAACCTAATTTATAACCAGCAGAGATCGATAAAGTAAAGGCATAATACTTAATTCATTGGAACAACTTGTAACAATAGATTTTTTTGGGCAATCATATACTTTTAAAACTGACTCGGAAGTTTTTAAAGCAGAAGAAGTTGCTGATTTCCTTGTAAAAGAAGTTAAGAAGGTAGAAAGTCAGCATCCAGTTAAAACTTTAGATGTTACAAAATTTACAATTTTAATTTTAGCTGCTTTGAATATAGCTAATGAAAATTTTGAAATTAAAAGAAATGATTCAGAGTTTATAAATGATATTTCTCAACGTTTAAATCGTATAATATGTATATTGGATGAATATATAGTATAATGATTTGTATTTACAAGTTGAAATCAAATGAATAAGTTGCTTTTGCTAATTGTAGTTTATACCCCTGCCGTGTTCGTGTTTGGGAGACGTTTTTTGACCCAATAGCATTTTAAAGGGAGCTTTCTCTAGTTTTGGTGTGCATGTTCTGCTTGTACAGAAAAGCCTAAAGAAACTATAAGGCGCCCACCTTTTCAATTTGGTTCAAAGACCTCCCTCACGGCACTGTGGTAGGGGTTCCTCTAAATTTGGAAGTTCTTGACCTTATATTTTTCTACCAATAATTCTATCCTATTTTCATCTCTTTAATTAATTTTTTTAACAAAATTATCGAAAAATTGGACATCCTTCATTCACCAGTTTACACTTTTTTCAAAAAAGCGTGTATTATCGAATTGAATGCCGATGTCGAAACTGGAAATTTGAAATTAGGTAACGCATCTACATCTTTAATTTTTCCAAATTTCCAATTTCTACTTTCAAATTTCACTGCCAAAATACAAGATCAACAAAGTGTAAACTACTTTTGACTTGTCGTGAAGGATGCCAAAAATTGTTATTAGAATCAGGTCTGCGATAATATTTTGATTGTTTATTATTGATTCGATAGTTTTAGTAAACATGTATCAATGAATTGCAGGCTGTTGTATCCGGCCATATTATTCTATTTGGGTGATTTTGTTGTATATTAAGTTTAAATCTTTCATGGGAGATTTATAATGGATCTATATTATATAGTCCTAATAGGCTTAGTTTTCTTTATTATAGGCTTTGTCTTTGCTTATTGGATGAAAGGAAAAATGGTATTCGAGAAAATCAAGTCTGCTGAAGAAGAGGCTTTACGAATATTAAATGACGCTAAGCGTAAATCAGAGACTTTTTTAAAAGAAGCAAAGATTGAATCTAAAGGCATTCATTACAAGATGAAGGCTGAGTTTGATGCAGAAACTAAAGAGACGCAAAGTGAATTGAAAAAAAGAGAGAATAGGTTGATACAAAAAGAGGAAAATATTGACCGTAAAATTGAACAATTTGAGCCAAGAGAACGGGACCTTGTTAGAAAAGAGAGGACATTGACCAAGAGAGAGGAAAACATTGAGCAAAGCAAGCTGAAATATAATGAATTGATCGAAGAGCAGAAATTCCAGCTTGAAAAGATTTCCGGTTTAACAGTAGCGCAGGCTAAGGAACTATTAATAAGGGCGATGGAGAACGAAGCGCGATACGAAGGTGCTAAACTTATCAAGAGGATTGAAAATGAAGCAAAAGAAGAAGCAGACAAAAGAGCTAAAAAAATAATTGCAACTGCTATTCAAAGGTATGCCGGGGATTTTGTAGCTGAACGGACAGTTTCTGTTGTACAGTTGCCAAACGATGAGATGAAGGGACGAATAATAGGAAGAGAAGGGCGTAATATCCGTGCAATTGAAGCGGCAACAGGCATTGATCTCATTATTGACGACACTCCAGAGGCAGTTATTCTTTCTGGTTTTAATCCTGTAAGGCGAGAAGTCGCCAGGCTTTCTTTGATGAGATTAATATCTGATGGCAGAATACATCCAGCTAGAATTGAAGATGTTGTAAAAAAGGTTGGCCAGGAAGTTGATTTGGTAATAAAGGAAGCAGGAGAA
>JAFDFV010000161.1 GCA_019309665.1 Deltaproteobacteria bacterium
AATTTCTCCTGTCGCCTTGTAATGATCACCGCCTAAATTATAATTAGTAAATTTCAGTCTAAAATCGCATTTGCCTGCTACAGTCTCCAGCACCTTGATTCCTTCTGCCACAACTTCGGGTCCTGTACCATCTCCTGGGATTACAGCTATTTTATATTCTTTTGACATCACAACTCCTGTATAAATAAATACGGAACATTGAAATTAGAAAATAGAAATTGGAAATTTGGCCTTCATGCTTTTCTACTGTTCTTCCAAATTTCCAATTTATATTTTCTAATTTCAAGCCGTGAACGGTTACCAGTTTACAGTTGTCGGTTTACAGCTTTTTCAATAAATTATGCAACGACTGATTGTTGTTTTGTTTTGATCAACCCTGAACCGTAAACTGTTTATTAATTTAGTGGATTTCGGCTTTTTCCTGCTTTGAAAGTCTCCTAAGCCTTATAGTCTTGAAGGGACCTGAAATTAGATAGGCAACTCCTAAAAGAAACAGGGCAATGGATGGCTGCGCTGCTATAAAAATTAAAATCAGTATAACTGTAACAAGAACATTGAAATTCATCTTTTTAAACAGCTCGTGTTGTTTAAAACAATCGTATTTTATGGTGCTGACCATTAAAAAAGAAAGAATATAAAGCATTATAAGGGGTAATATACAGTTAGAAGTACCTGCTATGTCGAATTTATTATAGAACAAAACAGCAGTAGCAGCCATGCCGGCAGCAGCCGGTATCGGAAGGCCTGTAAAGTAATCGCCGCCTGCTGTATCAACATGGGCATTGAAACGTGCCAGGCGAAGAGCTCCGCAAATCATAAATAAAAATGCGGCAAGCCAGCCGATTCTTCCCATAGGCTTAAGAGCCCATAAATACATCATCACCCCGGGAGCAAGACCAAAGGATACAAGATCCGCAAGGGAATCGTATTCAACACCAAATTTACTGGTGGTATTAGTAGCCCTGGCGATTTTGCCATCAAGCATATCAAATACTACGGCGATAATAATAGCTATAGCCGATGTAACATATTTGCCATCTATTGAAGCAATAATAGCATAGAATCCGCAAAAAATATTTAAAGATGTAAATATGTTAGGCAGAATGTATATTCCGCGCCTCAGCTTGTCTTTATTAATTCTTTTCTTTTTTTTCATGTCTTAAATATCCCAAAATAGATGTACCGGCTTTAACCTTATCCCCGACTGCAACATTAAGATCCGCATCATCGGGCAGATAAATATCAAGTCTTGATCCAAAACATATCATACCCAGGCGTTCACCGCAGGCTACACTGTCCCCCTTCTGTAGCTTGCATATAATACGCCTCGCTATAAGCCCTGCAATCTGAACAACACATATTTTACTGCCGTCTCCTGTCTTAAGAAAAATCGCATTATGTTCATTATCCCTTGAGGCCTTATCCAGATTTGCGGAAAAAAATTTTCCAGGATAATAACTTACCCTTTCAACTTCCCCTTCATGCGGAATACGATTTACATGCACATTAAATATCGACATGAAGACACTTATCTTTTGACATCTGCCTTCAAAAAAAGGGCTGCTGTCCTCTTGCCCGGCTATAATTACTTTTCCATCAGCCGGTGATACAACAGCACCGTAATTTTTAGGTATAACCCGGTCAGGATCCCTGAAAAAATAGCAGATGAAAAAAGTAACCGCAAGACCTATCAGCGCGGGAACAGTCAGCCCCAAAAGGGCAAAAACACCTGTAGTAAAGGCCGAAGCAAATATCAAAGGATATCCGGCTTTTGCTACAGGAAATGCGACTTGACTCGGAGGATCTGACCAGGAAAATTTATCCATTTAACATACACCTTGGTTAAAGTTTAAAAAAATTATACCAATATCGATTAATAATGTCAATGATTACAAGTCAAATTACCACCCCCCAGGAGATGGCTTATTTATATCAGTCCTCAAAGGCACCCTATTTTGAGTGCCTAAAGTGAGCTAAAGTGCCTAAAATGCCTAAAGTTAAGGAACGCCTTCGGCGTGCTAATTGATAACATAGTAACAGAAACCGTTACACTTTTCTATGCATTAATGACTCAAGAAATCTTTATATAAAATGGCAGAATACCACAACTTTAGGCACTTTAATATACTTTAGCTCACTTTAGGCACTTATATATTAACTTCAGCCCAACATTTTCGTATATAATGGGGTACAAACAAGCTGTTATCATCTGTATCATTTGTCTCAAATCTATCCATACTTATATGAGCCACAGTAGAAGCCCTGATTGTGTTTTGGTAAGACGGCGCAAAATGTGCCAGATCACCTATCTGATCTTTAATTTTATTTTGATAAATTTTGGCGCCGTCACCAACAAACAGGCATGGCTCATTTATATCGCAAACAGCCTGAACAGGACTAATAGCCTGTCCCCTAAGTTCCTTTTTCAAATATCCGTTTTCAAACCTGTAACGTGAAAAATACACCTCTTCTTTACGGGCATCTAATAACGGGCTAACGAGATATGAAGAAAAGCCGCACTGCATGGCAAGCGAATCAAGGCTTGAAACACCCACAACAGGTTTGCCGGATGCCATAGCAAAACCCTTTATCGAACTAATGCCTATTCGCAGACCGGTAAAGCTCCCGGGCCCTCTTGTTACCGCAAATCCATCCAGTTCAGATACGGTTAACCCAGACAAATTCAATACTGTATCTATCATCTCCATTAAATGTTTTGAATGAGTTTGTTCGATAAATAGAGTAGTCTCGGCTATAATTGATTCTTTCTCAACGATGGCAACGCTACAACTTTTTGTAGCTGTATCTACAGCGAGTATTCTCATAATAAAAGAGTGCCTAAAATGCCTAAAGTATATTAAAGTGCCTAAAGTTATGGTACGCCTTTGGCGTGGTTATATATTTTCAGGGCTGGGTTATAAGTTTTCTCGTTCCTACGCTGGAGCATGGGAACCAGGCAAACCGTAAAACCGTGAACCGTAAAACCGTTTTTTTACTTTGCCCCACTGCCCTGAAGCTTTAACCCCTCAAGTACAATCGGCAGTACCTCATCCATGTGTTTTACAGGAATGAACTTGATTTTACGCTTTACATTTGAAGGAAGTTCTACAATATCCTTTTTATTCTTTTCAGGAATTACTACAGTATAAATTCCAGCCCTCAAAGCCCCCAAAGCCTTTTCTTTCAAGCCTCCTATCGGAAGGACTCTTCCTCTAAGCGTAATTTCGCCGGTCATAGCAATGTCCTTGCTGACCGGCTTATTGGTCAAAACAGAAATCAGGGCTGTAGCCATAACAATTCCGGCAGAAGGACCATCTTTTGGTATCGCACCTGCCGGGACATGTATGTGCACATCAAAATTTTCCAAAAAATTTTCTTTTACTCCAAAACAAGAAAGATTTGCCCTGGCATAACTTACAGCCGCTCGGGCGGATTCCTGCATTACCTCTCCGAGCTGCCCGGTAATAATCAAGTCACCCTTGCCTTGTATTAAAGCCGCCTCCACATACAGAACCTCTCCACCAGCATTAGTCCAGGCAAGCCCGATAGACAGTCCGACCTGACTCTCCTGCTGATCCATCTCAGGATAATATCTGGGTATGCCCAGATACTTATGCAGATTTGTCCTTGTAATATTGAAAGGACCTTTTTCTCTTTCAGCCATCTTACGCGCCACCTTGCGACATATTGACCCAAGCTCACGTTCAAGGTTTCTCAAACCTGCCTCGGATGTGTATTCATTTATAATCTGGAGCAATGCTTTTGGACTGATGGAAATATTCTTCGGCTTTAAGCCGTTTTCCTTAAGCTGACGCGGGAAAAGATGTGTCTCAGCAATAATCTTCTTTTCCTCCTCAGTATATCCCGAAAGATTAATGACCTCCATTCTGTCAAGAAGTGCTGAAGGAATTGTATCTGTCAAATTGGCGGTAAGTACGAACATAACCCTGGAAAGATCAAACGGTAAGTTCAGGTAGTGATCACTGAATTCAAAGTTTTGCTCTGGATCAAGAGCTTCTAATAAAGCAGAAGAAGGATCACCTCGAAAATCAGAGCCCACTTTGTCAATCTCATCCATCATAAAAACAGGGTTGTTTGATCCGCACTGCTTCAAACTCTGTAGTATACGTCCAGGCATTGACCCTATATATGTGCGGCGATGGCCTCTAATTTCCGCTTCATCTCGAATTCCACCGAGAGAAATACGGACGAATTTACGCTTCATCGCTTTAGCAATAGCTCTTCCCAAAGAAGTCTTCCCAACGCCGGGAGGCCCGACAAAACATAGAATAGGACCTTTCATTTTTGGATTTAGCCTGCGAACACTCAAATATTCAAGTATTCGATCTTTCACCTTGTTCAAAGCGTAGTGATCTTTGTCTAATATTTTTTTTGCATTCAATATATCGATCACATCTTTGGTTTTTTTATCCCATGGCAGATCAACCAGCCAGTCCAGATAACTCCGTATAACTGAAGCTTCAGCAGAATCAGGATGCATCTGTTCCAGACGCTTTAACTGCTTTGCAGCCTCTTTTCCAGCCTCCTTGGGCATTTTGGCGCTCTTGATCCTTTTCTTGTAATCATCTATCTCTTCAGCTCTTTCATCATGCTCGCCCAGTTCCTTGTGGATAGCCCTAACCTGCTCTCTTAAAAAATAATCGCGCTGGCTCTTAGAAATTTCATCCTTGGCATCAGATTGAATCTTTGCCTGTATCACCGAAAGTTCTACTTCATGTGAAAGCAGATCGTTAACTTTTTTAAGACGTTCCACAGGATCTACAAGTTCAAGCAGAGTCTGTGACTCCTCAATTTTCAGTCTAAGATTCGATGATACAAGATCTGCAAGCTTGCCCGGATCATCTATGCTTTCCAGAATGGTACCGACATCGCCGCTTAATTCTCCTCGAAGAGCCAGAATCTTCTCTGAATGCTCTCGTACATTCCTCATCAGAGCTTCAATCTCCAGATTGACTCATATGTTCTTTAATAATTTCAATTTTTACGCGATAATAAGCTTTGTTTCTGAGATATGTTACAATTTTTGCCTTGGCGACACCTTGCACAAGGGCCTTGACACTGCCGTCAGGCAGTTTCAACATCCTCAGAATCCGGCCAACTGTTCCAATCGTGTAAATTTCATCCTTTTTAGGATTCTCTACGCCCGAATCCTTTTGCGCAACCAACAATAAATAACCGTCTTTTATTACAGCCGCTTCCACCGCTCGCACTGATTTTTCCCGACCGACAAAAAGAGGAATAAGCATACCCGTAAAAATCACAACGTCCCGTATAGGCATTAAAGGAAGAGTTTTGGGTATTTTTATATCCTTTTCATCTTCTTCAATAATACTTATCAAATCATCTTTATCTGTTTCACCCATTGTTTCACCTGTTTTTAATTATTTCCCCCCACAATCGCCAAGAGGCTGCCCGAAAATTTTAGCCTTCCTTGAACTTGAACAAAATTGAACATTTTTCAAAGGTCTCGTAGCAGGATGAAAATTCTCGGACAGCCTCCCATATCGACCTGAAAGGGTCTTATGTATATAACAAATTGTGTTTAAAATGTATGAACACAATAATATATAACATTATTTCCCTTTGACAATATCAATCTTGTTTTTTTATAAAACCTAAGATTATAAAATCCACATAACTAATTTTGAAAATTTTACATGACAAAAGACTATGTTTAAAGATAATACTGAAACCTTTGAAAAATACTTAAACCTAAATTGAGCGATTTTTTACTCAATCTGCGCCGATCTCTTGCGCATAAAGGCTTTGCAAAAATCCTCGACATATCCACGGGTATGCCTGCGGTTTTTGCAAATCCTTATGC
>JAFDFV010000533.1 GCA_019309665.1 Deltaproteobacteria bacterium
GAAGTTATTTCGTCCCCGTTCCTAAGCCTTGGCTGGAGTTGTATCTTTGTCGAGATTTTCAAACTGAGCAATGTTTACATCTCCTTCTGGAAATCGGGCCACTATTTCCAGGTTTCCGCCCATAGCTTTTACGTAGGTGCGCAGGGTGCTTATGTACATATCGGTGCGACGTTCCAGTTTGGAAACCGAGGCCTGTTTTACACGCAATATTTTTGCCATCTGTTCCTGAGTTAGAGAACGTGCTTGACGCAATTCTTGGAGAGGCATTTCTTCCAGCATTTTGCGTGTTTTTGCTTTGACTCGTCTTTGTGCTTCCGGTGACATTTTGTTACGGAGCAACTTAAAGGGCTTAGCCATAATTCTCATCCTCTCTTTTTAAAATTTTTAAATGTTCAGTGAAAAGTCTGTCTGCTATTGGAATCATTTTATCGTACCATTTCTCATCACCCGTTTTCTTGCCCCCGATCAAGAGTATTGCCGTTCGTCTTGGGTCGAAGGCATACAAGACCCGGTAAGGTTTCCCTTTGTGTTGGACTCTTAACTCGCGCATTTGTCCCACTTTTGAGCCCTTGGCGTCCGAGGAGTAAGGATACGGAAGCGTAGGACCTTTTGCTTCCAGCAAACTCACAATTGCTGCGACATTTTCCTGCTCTCCCTCGGTTAGAGTATTCCACCACTCGCCAAAATCATCAGTGTATTCAACATCCCATGCCATGGAAAGAATATAGCCCAGATAGAATAATTTGTCAAGTAGAGTGAGATGGCGAAAAAGTGTCCCGCTTTAAGTTGGTAGCCAAATTAACCAGCTTGACATTGTTGACATTTGGCGGTATATTTTAGATAAATGTCAACAATGAGGTGTAATTATGCAATTAGCGCAAGTCGGTGAAATTTTAGGTGGTGAGAAAATTCTAGGTAAAAAGCTCGAAAACAAAATGGATTTAGTCGAGCTTGGCAGTATTGGAGTCACCAAAAATGCTGTATCACATTTGGCAAATTATCTTTCCTTGTCATGGAAGCAGGTAGCTGCTTTATTGCCAGTAACAGAGAGAACCCTCCAAAGGTATACATCGCACCAGCATTTTAACCCGACAGTCTCCGAGCAAGTTCTTCATATCGCAGAAGTTTTAGCCAAAGGCACTGAAGTTTTTCAAGAAAAAAGAAAATTATTATTGTGGTTAAACACGCCACATAAAGTTTTCTCTGGCAACACGCCTTTTACCATGCTGGGTTCACGTTTTGGTACAGAGTTAGTATTAGAAGAATTAGGTCGTATAGAATTTGGTGTTTATTCGTGATAAAACTCTTTCGAATAAGCACATCCGAATATATCAACGACATAACCGGTATGGGGGCCAGGATTTATGGTGGGCGCTGGAACCATACCGGCTATCCGGCAGTTTACACTTCAGGTAGCAGGTCTCTTGCTGCTCTTGAATTTTTAGTGCACGTACCTATGGCACTTGCACCTGAAAATTTGAGCATTGTTGAAATCAATATTCAGGAGAATATTGAGTGGGAGTCAATCAATGAAAGCCAGTTGCCATCAAACTGGCGTGACTATCCTGCTCCTGAGCAGTTAGCAAATATTGGTACCAATTGGATAAAATCAAAAAGACTTTTTAAACAAAAATAACCGGTTACTATGTGCACCCAACATCTAAGGATACGTCATTTAAGCTGATAACCTCCTGAATTCACAAGAATTGCTTACTTATTCAATTTTCAATAAATTCGAAGCTCGAAATACGAAACAAATACGAATGACCAAAATTCAAAATTTCAAACATGGTGGAGCGCCATAGATATTGCATAAGTGCCTGATATGTTTTGGTCATTTGATATTCGAAATTAGATATTGTTTTGAGTTTCGATATTCGGATTTCGGATTTTGAAGTCCCCAGAACCTCCTAATATTAAAGCTTTAGCACCGACTTTGACGTTTCCCTACTATTAAACCTCTTGCTTCTTGTCAGCCTCTATCCAATATATTTTGATCAACATCTGCGCTACGGTCATTTTAAACTTCTGCGCAAAACCGACTGCTTCTCTTAACCGGCTTTCAAG
>JAFDFV010000012.1 GCA_019309665.1 Deltaproteobacteria bacterium
GATGGAATAGAGCTTTCGTTATAAAGAGTTATATTTTTATTCAGTGCTTCGAGAGCAAGTCCCATAGCAATTAATGAGCCTATAGCATCTCCGTCAGGATCTTTGTGAGAAGCAATTATAATATGGTTGCTATTTTTCAGGTGGTTTATTATCTTTTTCATTATCTGTTTTTGTACTTCTGAGCAATTTATCTATGCGTGAAGCGTAGTCAAAGGATTCATCATATAAAAATTCGATATCAGGCATATAGCGCAAACCAAGATTGTGGGCGAGAACGCGTCTTACATATCCATGGGCGCTTTTAAAGCCTTTCATTGCCCTCTCCATGTTTTTCGGGGCAGCGGTAGTAAAATATATACGGGCTTTTCTTAAATCATTCGACAACTTGACATCAGTAATTGTAACCATCTCAAGGCGAGGGTCTTTAATATCTTTTTGCAATAAGTCTGATAGAACTTTTTGTATATGGCCGCCAACTCTGTCGGAACGAGGAAATGTTTTCATAAAATAATAATTTCCATTTCAGTATCAACGATCTCAGCCAGACCTGTCCTATCGGCAAGATTAAAAATTTTATCAATACAGGAATTTATCATCATCTGATTATTACCCACTACTGCAAAGCCTATTTCGGCTTTTTTGTGAATGTCATTTGAGCCCACTTCCGCGACCGATACAATAAAATTGTTGCGTATCCTAGCGATAATGGACTTTACAATCTTTCTTTTACTTTTTAATGAGCGGCAGTCATGCAGCCTGAATGTGATAATTCCGATACCGACAACCATTTTTTCGCTTTATTAACTCCTGACCCCCTGAACCAGGGCTACGTCATTTTCATAAACAAGCTGGTGAAATAGTAAATTTTCTTTCTTGCTTGATTTGTTTTTTATAAATTCGAAATTCGAAGCACGAAATTCGAAACAAATACGAATGTTCCAAATCCTAAATTCAAAACAAATGATATTTTCGAAGACCTTGATAAATATTGCGTAACTGTCTGTAAAGTTTTGGTCATTTGATATTCGAATTTCGATATTGTTTCGGATTTCGATATTCGGATTTCTAATTTAAGCATCTTGAAAATACTTCTAATTGACTAAGTTGTAATCTACTTTGATGTTTCCCCGACCCCTGATCCCTGCTTTATTCTTCGACTTCAGGCTTGATCTCTGCAAGATAATAACATTCAATTATATCACCGAGCTTAATATCGTTAAAATTTTCAATACCAATTCCGCATTCATACCCGGTTTGAACTTCTTTTGCATCTTCTTTGAAACGTTTAAGGGAAGAAATCTTGCCTTCATAGGAAACAATACCATCTCTTATAAGGCGGACAAGCTGACCGCGTTCAATTTTTCCATCCGTTACATAGCAACCCGCAATTGTACCGATTTTAGGAACATGAAATACTTCTCTGACCTCTGCTTTCCCAAGTATTCGCTCCTCATAGGTTGACTCCATCATGCCAATGATAGCATTCTTGATGTCTTTGATTACATTGTATATGATATTATAAAAACGCATATCAACATTTTCTTCATTAGCAAGTGCCTGTACTTTTGTGCTTGGTCGGACGTTAAAACCTATAATTATGGCGTCAGATACTGCGGCCAAAGAAACATCTGATTCGATAATTGTTCCAGTAGCTGCATGAATAACATTAATGTTAACCTCATTATTAGAAAGCTTTGTCAAAGAATCTCTAAGGGCTTCTATAGAGCCATTCACATCTGCTTTAATGATAAGATTCAGCTTTTTAGTCTCGCCTTCCTCCATTTGTTCAAAAAGTTTTTCAAGACTTAATCTGCTGGTTTTAGATAGATCTTTAGACCTTTGTTTCTGGATTCTGTGAATGCTGACCTGCTTAGCACTTTTATCATCGGCAAGAGCTATAAATTCATCTCCGGCATTAGGTACACCTGTGAGCCCTAAAATTTCAACCGGAATTGAAGGCCCTGCGGCTTCAACATGGTTTCCCCTGTCATTCAACATGGCACGGACTTTGCCGTGGTGTATTCCACATACTATTGCATCGCCTGTGTGGAGAGTGCCTTCCTGTACAAGAAGTGTTGCAACAGCACCCCTCCCCGAGTCTATTTTCGCTTCAACAACATTGCCTTGAGCAAACTTATCCGGATTAGCCTTTAATTCCATCAATTCAGCCTGAAGAAGTATCATCTCAAGCAGTTCCTCTATCCCCTGGTTTGTCTTCGCAGAAACATTGACAAATATAGTATCTCCGCCCCACTCTTCAGGGGCAAGCCCTAATTCAGCGATTTCACGCTTAACGCGTTCAGGGTCTGCATTTGCTTTATCTATCTTGTTAATTGCTACAATAATAGGGACTCCCGCAGCTTTTGAATGGTTGATTGCCTCAACGGTCTGAGGCATAACACCATCGTCAGCAGCAACAACCAGTACCACTATATCTGTAACCTTGGCACCTCGAGCACGCATTGCAGTAAAAGCTTCATGGCCCGGTGTATCCAGAAAAACAATTTGCCCCTTATCTGTAGATACGTAGTACGCACCTATATGTTGTGTAATTCCCCCTGCCTCGATTTCCGTCACTTTGGTTTTGCGAATTACATCAAGAAGTGATGTCTTTCCGTGGTCTACATGCCCCATAATGGTAACGACAGGAGGTCTTCCGGTTAGTTTGCCAGGATCGTCTTTTTCAACCTTTAATATAACTTCTTCCTCAAAGGAGGCTCTTTCTACTTCGTAATTAAATTCTGTGGCAATAAGAGAAGCTGTATCAAAGTCAATTGTCTGATTTACGGTAGCCATAACACCCATATCCATAAGGGCCTTAATCATTTCATTGGCCTTTATTCCCATGCGCTTTGCCAGATCAGCCAGAACAATGGCGTCGTCAATTTTGATCCTGCGTTTAATGGCTTTCGGTATTGTAATCTGAGGTTTTTGTGCTTGTACGGCTGCTTTGCTTTTAGCTGTGGCCTTACGTATTTTTCGGCCCCGATGTTCTTTCGGATAAAGGTCTGTCCCTTCAACGACCTCTTTTTTTCTAAAAGAAATTTTCTTTTTGAAGAACTTTTTATCATGGACAGGTTCTTCCTGTTTTTTGTCTTTTTTCTTTTTCTTTTTTTCTTTTGTGGCTAAATCTGTTTGAGCTTTTTCGCTAATTGGCCCCCTTTTTTCTGTTTCGAGTGGTTTTTCAACTTTTGTTTTAAGTTTTTCCACCTTGGGTTGTTCAGTCTCAGGTAGCTTTTCTTTATGTGGTGCCGGCATTTTTATGATCTTTGCCGGCGTCTCTTTTTTGAGCTTCTTTTTTACTTTTGTAGGCTTTTTTAGCTTAGGCAAAGTTACTGTTTCAGCCTTTTTTGCTACATGTGGCTGTTTGGGCTTTTTCTCCTCTTCCACAGAGACTGTTTTCTGAACAGCCTCGTCGGTTTTTTCATCTTTTGCGAGTGCCGCTTTTTCTTCAGCCATGCCTTTTTCAGCATCTTTCTTTTTTACTTTTTCAGGCTTTTCGGTCTTTTTAAGTTCAAGCTCTGCAATGGGGGGTTTTTCTTTTATAACTTTTTCAGATGGTTGTTCATCTGCTGTAATTTTTCCAGGAGGACTTACTATTTCCAGAGGTACCTCTTTTTCAGGAGCTGTTTCAACCGGCACAATTTTTTTACGTCTTCTAATAACAGTCGGTTTTATTCGTGTCACTTCGACAACATCGGTTTTATTGCCGAGAAGATTTGCTTTGACTTCGGCTACTGCTTCATCGTCCAGAGAACTCATATGGCTGTTTACCTTAATAGCCATCTTACTTAACTTTTCAAGTAGTTCCTTGTTCTTTATGTTAAGTTCTCTGGCAAGCTCATATACTCTGATCTTCCCCATCCATCCCCCTTAAGTCGATTGTTTGTAATATAGACTTTCAGATAAATAATTTCACTGCGTTATCAGTCAAAATCTTCGACGACGTATAACTTAGCACGACTTGCTCAGATTTTCCCTTTTATCCTTGTGAAATGAATTATCTGAAAGTCTATAGCCTGGCTTTTTGAAACAAGCGGATATGTTTTCAAAAAGCTATTCGCTATTGTTTTCCTCAAAGTCTGTTAATGGATCATCATTAAAAGCGTCTTCATCAAGATTTTCCTGGTTATCTGAAAGAAATGATTCTTTTGATTCAGATGTGTCATCATCACTTAACGTATTGTCTGATAAAATTTCGTTAGATACTTCATCAGAACTATCAGCATTCGCAACATATTCTTTTGCGGTTTTAAGAAGCTTTATGGCTTTTTCTTCGCCAATACCTCTGATTTGCATCAAATCTTCTAATGAAGAGTTACTTATTTCCTCAGCGGAAAAGAAACCCTTTTCATATAATGCGTCTGCCAGGCTGATGCTAATTCCCGGCAGGGCCACAAGAGAGTCGTAGCCATCCTCCATGGCCTGGCTGTATTTTGTTTCATTAATTACATCAAGATGCCATTTAGTGAGTTTTGAAGCAAGCCGTACGTTTTGACCTTTTTTCCCGATAGCTATTGAAAGAAATTCATCTGGAACAATTACTTCCATCAAACGGTTCTCTTCATCAATAATGACTCTGGATATTTCGGCAGGCGCCAGAGCATTGCAAACAAATTTTGCAGGATCAATATGCCAGGATACAATATCGATCTTTTCGCCCTTGAGTTCCTGAACAACATTTTGTACACGACTGCCTTTCATGCCAACGCATGCGCCGACAGGATCAATATCTGAATCATTTGAAGCAACAGCAATTTTTGCCCTTATACCAGGTTCGCGGGCCGCGCCCATTATACTAACTATACCCTCGCTAATTTCCGGCACTTCTGTTTTGAAAAGACTGACAAGAAAATTTGGGTGTGTTCTCGAAAGTATAATCTGAGGCCCTCGAGAGTCATGAAGCACGTCTAATATTTGAGCTCTGACGCGGTCACCTCTCCGATATACTTCTCTTGGAACCTGCTCTCGTTCAGGAAGAACACCTTCAGTATGGCCCAAATTGACTATAATGTCACCGCGATCAACTCGCTGAACAATTCCATTAATTATTTCGCCTTTTCTATCAATAAAGCTGGAATAAACCGCGTCTCTTTCCGCATCTTTCATTTTTTGAATGATAACCTGTTTGGCTGACTGGGCAGCTATTCTACCAAAGGTTGAAGCATCCATTTTTGTACCGAGGCTGTCACCAATCTTGCTTTCCGGATCCAGGTTATATGCTTCTTCAAGGCTGAGCTGAAGGTCAGGTTCGGTAATATTTTCTACCACCTCTTTAAACTGGAATACTTCTATTTCACCAGATTCTTCATTATATTTAACTTCAATATCAATGTTGCTTCCGAATTTTTTTCTGGCAGCAGATTTCAGAGCATCTTCAAGTGCCTTAATAAGGATTTCACTATCAATGCCCTTGTCTCTGCCGACCTGCTCAACGACACGCTTTATATCTGATATAAACATTCGTTTTCTCCGTTAAACTTAGGGCTCGGTAAAAAATAACTTGGCATTTTTGCGCCCAAATTCTACCAACTTATTTTTTATCGAACCCTTAGAAGGTGCTTCAAATATTTTCATTTATAGACTTTCAGATAAATAATTTCACTGTGTTATCAGTCGTTGACGTATAACTAATACGCCTTCCTCCTTCCGGCCTTGTGAAATTAATTATCTGAAAGTCTATACAAGCCGCGCGCTTTTAACTTCCTTAAAAGGAATAGCGACTGTTTTATCATCTAATGATATGTTTATAGTTTCTTCTGATATCCCCAACAAAACACCTTTAAAATTTTTCTGTCCATTAACAGGAGCTATTGTTTTAATTCTTGCAACCCTTCCTTTAAATTTTTCAAAGTCGAGTTTTTTGTTTAAGGGGCGATCAGAACCTGGAGATGACACCTCAAGACTGTATGAACCGCTGCCATCAAAATGTAAATCCAGGGTATCACTCAACTGGCGGTTGATAAACACACAATCATCTAATGTAGTTCCTCCTGGTTTGTCTATATAGATACGGAGTATAATGCCCCTGCTTTCCCGCTGGTATTCAACATGTACCAGTTCCATCCCCATAGATTCGCACAAAGGTTCGGTTAAGTCCTTAACTTTAGCAATAAATTCCTCTTTATTTTTAAGAAAATTTTTTTCAGCAAATCCCGGTCCACTGCTTTTTATTAGTTTATTTCTTTTTTTTCTTTGTAATTTCATCATGAAATATGACTTATACAAAAAACAAAAAAACGGGCTACCGCCCGTTTCCTGTCATTCAAATAGTTCCTTACATTATATAGACTTTCAGATAATTAATTTCACAAGGCCGGAAGGAGGAAGGCGTATTAGTTATACATCGACGACTGATAACGCCGTGAAATTATTTATCCGAAAGTCTATAGATCGAAAAACTTTATCTGTTCATGTAAATCATCATAAGAATAAATTAAATCCAAACTACACATAATTAGATAAAGTTTTGCCCCTAAATAATCATAAAAAAGGCAAATCCCGACTTTCTAAATGGAGCGGGCAACGAGATTTGAACTCGCGACACCAAGCTTGGGAAGCTTGTACTCTACCAACTGAGCTATGCCCGCCTCATAAAATTCAAAAAATCAAAAAATACGACAATAATTTTACATTGTCAACAGTTTAAATTCGTTTGAATTCAGCGATACTTAGCCAAGCAAATCCCGAATTTGTTCTAGTTCTGATCGGATTTTATCGACAACATTAGTTGGTAATTTTCTTTTTTGCTCTCCATATTCAGAGTTTAAGTATTTCTTGGCGCCCTTAATAGTAAATTTTTTTTCATAAAGAAGATGTTTAATTTTTAGAACGAACTCTATATCGCTCTTTCTGTAAAGCCTTTGGCCGGAGGGAGTTCTTTTGGGATTTATTCTAGGGAATTCGTTTTCCCAGAATCTTAGAACATGTGACGGAAGTGCGGCGATTTCACTGACCTCTCCTATTTTGAAATATAGTTTGTCAGGCAGTTCTTTTATATGGACTTTATTGTTTTGCATCTTCTATGTTGGAAGCAAAGCGTCAAATTCTTTTAGAAGCCTGTCTGTAATATTTTTATGGATATAATTTACTTCGTCATCTTCTAAGGTTTTATGTTTTGATCTGTAAGTTATTCTCAGAGATATGCTTTTTTTGTTTTGAGGAATAGTATCACCTTCGAATACATCAAACAAATATAAATTTTCAATCAGCTCCTCGCCGAATTTCCTGATGGTTTCTGGCAGTTTAGACGATTCCAGATCCTTATCGATTATAATGGTAATATCCCTTGAAATAGATGGAAATTTTGGAATTGGTTTTGAACGAATAGTTTCGGGTATCAAGTCGGAAATGGCCTTCAAGTCAAGTTCAAAAATGAAGGCGGCCTGTTTTAGATCAAAATTACTTAGTACTTGAGGATGTATTTCTCCGGTCAGACCTATAAGCTTTTTTTCTTGCAGAATTTGAGCTGTATGCCCGGGTCTGGTATAAGTGCATAAATTATCCGGCATACAGGTAAATTTTATACGATCAATTTTTATTCTGTTCAACAGTCCTTCAACCACTCCTTTTATGTCGAAAAAATCACATCCGATTTCTTTTGAGTACCATGAGGCATTTGTACAAAATCCTGTCCAGATGCCGGATAGCATCTCTATTTCTTCCGGCAGGTTATCCTTGCCCCTGCCGATATAGATTTTGCCGACTTCAAATAATTTCAGAGTCTTAATCTGCCTCGCTATATTGCGATGAATTGTTTCGAGAAGACCAGGTATCAATGATGTCCTCATAACTGCCTGATCCTCCGTCAGAGGGTTTAATATATCTACCATATTTCTTCTTTGGTCGGCAGATTCAAGTCTGAGGCTATCGCAATATAATCTATTTATAAAGCTGTAATTAATTATTTCAGTAAATCCAAAGCCGGTCATAACTTTTTTCAGGCTGTTTCTTAACCCCAACTGTTTTTCAGGTTGTCTGGCTTCCGCCGGTATCAGGGGGTAGGTAGTGGGTATATTATTATAGCCGGACAGGCGGGCGACTTCTTCCATAAGATCAACCGGCCTTGCTATGTCAACTCTGAAGGAGGGTGGGACAACTGCAAGCTCGTCGCTGCCTGTTTTTTCAACATTGAATTCAATTGATTCTAATAAATTTTTGATTTCGTCCTGATCAAAACTGGTCCCAAGAAGACGATTAGTGTGTCCAACGTTTAGAGTTATGGGCCCGGCATTGTTAATTTTAGAATATTTATCTATAACTCCTTCAATTAAACCGCCCCCGCTAAGTTCCGACATAAGCTGGGCAGCTCTATTCAAAGCCGTAATAATACCTTCAGGGTCAACACCGCGTTCAAAACGGTGCGAGGATTCCGAGCTTATGCCAAGTTTTTTTGAAGTCTTGCGAATTCCCACAGGCGTAAAATAAGCGCTTTCGATAAAAACCCTGCTGGTTGATTCCGTTACCTCGGAATTATGCCCACCCATGATACCCGCCAGCGCAACAGGTTTTTCACCATCGCAGATCATAAGCATATCAGGGGTAAGCAAATGTTCTTTTTTGTCCAGAGTGATAAAGGTTTCACCTTTTTTTGCCTGGCGGACAACTATTCTGTGATCTGACAGACGGTCAAAATCAAATGCATGAAGTGGCTGTCCTGTTTCCATCAATACAAAATTGGTGATATCGACTATGTTGTTTATAGGCCTTAAACCGACTGACATTAGACGATCTTGAAGCCAAAAAGGAGAAGGAGCAATCTTAATATCAAAAACAAGCCTTGCCGAATATCTTGGGCAAAGATCCGGTGCCTTAATTGTAATAGATGTAAGGTCGGAAATTTTATCGCCGGCATCTGAAAGTGATGTTTCGGGATATTTTATTGTGGTTTGCTGAAAGGCGGCTATTTCACGGGCTATTCCGATTATGCTTAGACAATCCGGCCTGTTAGGGGTAAGGTCGATTTCAAAGACCATGTCTGAAAGTTCAAGAGCTTTTGATAACTTATTCCCTGTCAATTGTTTTTGATCAAGAATCATGACGCCACTGCGGTCTGCACCAAGACCAAGTTCTGCTTCGCTGCAAAGCATTCCTTCTGACAGCTCGTTTCGGATTCTTCCTTTTTCAAGTACATAACCTTCTGGAAAGCGGGTGCCCTGTAAAGCTGTCGGAGCGACCATATCTTCATATATATTTGGTGCTCCGCATACAACCCGGATGACACGGCTTCCAATATCAACCTCACATACCTTGAGCTTTTCAGCATTTGGGTGGGCTTTGATATTAAGAATGCGTCCAACAACAACGCTGTCCAAGTAATCATACCTGTCTGTAACCGAATCAACCTCAAGCCCCACCATAGTGAGTGAATCGGCAATACTATTATATGATTCCTTATCTATTGGGGTATAATCATTTAGCCAACTTAAACTAACTTTCATATTAAAACTGCCCTAAAAATCTCAAATCATTTTCAAAAAATTTCCGGATGTCGTCAATTCCATATTTCAACATAGCAATACGTTCTACTCCCATGCCAAAGGCAAGCCCTGTATAACGTGTGGTATCATATCCAACATTTTCAAATACAGCCGGATGGACCATACCTGCACCTATAACTTCAAGCCATCCGGTGTGTGAACATACTCTGCACCCCTTGCCTCTACACATGACACAAAGGATGTCTACTTCGGCGCTTGGTTCGGTAAAAGGAAAGAAACTTGGGCGAAATCTGATAGATGTCTTTTTATCAAATATATGGTGGATAAAAGTTGTAAGTATTCCTTTTAGATCACCGAAAGAAATACCTTCATCAACCATTAAACCCTCTACCTGATGGAACATGGGCGTGTGAGTCAGGTCAGAATCACAGCGGTAGACCTTGCCGGGGGCAATAATCCTTACAGGCGGAGTAAGTTTTTCCATTATTCTGACCTGGATGGATGATGTATGAGTTCTAAGAACTATATTATCTGAAATATAGAAGGTATCCTGCATGTCCCTTGCAGGATGATTTTTTGGAATATTTAAAGCTTCAAAATTGTAGTGATCTGTTTCAACCTCAGGCCCTTCAGCTATATCAAACCCAATTTTTTTAAAAATTTCACATATCTGCCATGTAATTTGCGTTATTGGATGCAAAGAACCTTGCTGGATTGTCCTTCCCGGCAAGGAAACATCAATTCTATAATCTTTTTGCAGAGATTTTGTTTCAAGATGTTTTAACGCGTGCTTGAAAGCCGTATCTAAGCTCTTTTTTACCTCATTAGCCCTTTTCCCCACCTCCGGCCTTTTTTCCAGAGGAAGGTTTGAAATATTTCTTAAAAAATGAGTTATTATACCCTTTCGGCCAAGATACCGGATTGAAAGAGCTTTGATACTTTCACTATCTGTAGCGGATTTTATTTCCTTAAAGGCTTCTTCATAAATTTGTTCTATAGTTCTTTCCACTTTTTTCGCTCTAATCTTAACCTATTCTTAACCTATTATTTCGTAAAGGTATCGAAAGATTAAGTATTATCCTAATTAAGCGAAAGCCGAGGATGCTCCAGATCCAAGGCGTCAAGGGTGAAGCCGTAGTAAGGCTACTGCGAACTCTTGACAACGCAGGAGATGGGGTATCATCGGCTTTCGCTATATTTGTTGTGAGGCAAGTTCGGCTATCCTGGTAAATCCATAGGGATCAGACACAGCTAATTCTGCAAGGACTTTTCGGTCAATCTCGACATTGGCAAGCTTTAATCCGTGAATAAATTTACTATATGATAAGTTATTCATGCGAGCCGCTGCATTTATCCTTGCGATCCAGAGCCTTCTAAAATCACGTTTTCGCGTCCTTCGATCACGATAAGCATACATTAATGCCTTATCAACAGCATTTAAAGCTGTACGAAACAGCTTGCTACGACCTCCACGGTAGCCTTTAGCTAATTTTAAAATTTTCTTTCTACGTCTATTTGCTTTAAAACCTCTTTTTACTCGCATAGTGTTACTCCTTATATAAACTCAACCCTTGATTAACCATTGGGCAGAAGCAGTTTTATCTCTTTTCTATCTGGTTTGGAAATAATCTGGCTCTTCCTTAAACACCTTTTACGCTTGGTTGTCTTTTTAGTCAAAATGTGGCTTGCGTTTGATTTCGAAAATACGAATTTGCCTGTACCAGTTTTTTTGAAACGCTTTGCTGCAGCTCTATTTGTCTTAATTTTCGGCATTGTTTTTTTCTCCCTATTTAGTGTCCGAACGAAAACTAGAAAATTTTTTCAAGTTCAAGTAAGGCGCAAATTTTAACCGCAGGAATACATTGAGTATTTTGAGGATTAAAATTTAAGCCTGACGCAGAAATTGGGAAAATTAGCAACTTTCGTTCAGGCACTATTTAAAACATAGATGGCGTGAGCGACCACAGATAGCGGCTCACGCCATCTTTTGAAAATTCCATAAAATAAATCCTAAGTTGAGCGATTTTTTACGAAGAAATGCGCAAGAAATTGGTGCAGATCGAGTAAGAAATAGCTCAACTTGGGTAAATGTGAGTTATATTCGGCATCCTTCACGACAAGTCAAAAGTAGTTTACACTTTGTTGATCTTGTATTTTGGCAGTGAAATTGGAAATTGGAAATTGGAAATTGGAAATTGGAAAAAATACAAAGATGTAGATGCTTTACCTAATTTCAAATTTCCAGTTCCGATATCGGCATTCAATTCGATAATACACATTTTTTCGAAAAAAGTGTAAACTGATTAATGAAGGATGCCTTGTATTTTAATAATTATATTTTTCGCAGGAGAGTAATATATCGAAATTTATTACCGCAATTACTTTGGTGATAGAATCATCATCATGGTACGGCCTTCAAATTTAGGATATTGCTCTACTACTGCAATATCAGCAATTTCTTCAGCAATTTTTTCAAGCAAATTCCTGCCAAGCTCTGAAAGCGATATTTCTCGTCCCCTGAACATAACCGTAACTTTCACTTTATCTTTTTTTCCTATAAACTTTTTAATATGGCTAATCTTGATTTTCAGGTCATGTTCTCCGGTCTTGGGACGTATTTTTATCTCTTTAACCTGGAATGTGCTTTGTTTCTTTTTTGCTTCCTGTTTCTTTTTGGTCTGCTCATATTTATAGCGGCCGTAATCCATTATTTTGCATACAGGCGGGTTGGCATTAGGAGAAATTTCCACAAGATCAAGACCGAAATCACCGGCTGTCGCAAGAGCCTTATAGGTTGGTATAATACCAACCTGATTGCCGTCAGGATCAATAACTCTGACCTCTCTCGCTCTTATATCTTTATTAATATTTGTTTTGTTGAACTTGTTTGGCCTATTTGTTTTCTTCGATATAACTATACTTTTTACCTCCTACAACAGCGATTTTTTATTGATTTATTTGAGGTTAATACCAAGTTTAATTTATAACACGCTGGTTTTGTTATAGCTTGCTTGTTAACCGGTTAATATAATTTTAACAAATATATAACAAAATAACGAAATGCAACAAAAAAATGCAACAAAAAATTACTGCCTGAGCGTATATCCGGCTAAAAGGCTGTCTTTCCAGTAAGTGTTTTTTTGATTTTCAAAATAGACCTTAAAAAGTTCCATGCTTTTATCTCGCAAAATATCAGGTATAATTTTAATTTTCCGCTTTTTGTAAAAAGGCGATAGCTTTGTCAAATCACACCTTGTACAACCTCCCATTACATCTTCGTAAGCGTAAACAATTTTGCCTATGCCACTTAAAACAATGGCGCTATAACACATAAGGCATGGTTCTAAAGTACAAAAGAGTATTATTTTACTTTTATCCACATTTTCCTTTAGTTCGGAAAGACGTCTTAATGCAGCCATTTCCGCATGGTCAATTTCATTTGTGTAGTTTCCGGTGGTGCCGGTTCGGATGCCGGTAACTATAATGTTATTTTTATATGTGACTACGCAGCCAACCGGGAACTCGCCTGATTCTAACGCTTTTCTTGCTTCCTCAATCGCCTTTTCCATAAAGTATTTATAATCCATAGGTGCCTTAAATATACAGCAAATTACTTTTTAATGTAAGCGTTCAAGTTTCAAGCCGTGAACGGCTATCTTTTAATTTTGCATATGGTGTTATCGCAAAAACAGCTTCCATCAACTTCATAGACATACATAATTCTTGATTCAATTTCCGCCCTTTTTATCGGAACCGGATCAAAATGCTTATCAGCAGTCATATTACTTAGTTCGGATCTTGAGGGTATAGATTCAAAGCCACAGCCCATTACTTTTCCTGTTAAACCATCCAGAATATTCGTTTCTTCGCCATTTGTTACAACAACAACAGGCACCTGATATGATGCTACAAGTCTAGAGGCGGCCAATGCGGAGCGGTGCCTGGTTACCAAAGAACCCGGGGCATATTTGATTATCATACATACTTTTCCGGTTAAGCTAACCTTGAAATCAACTGTAACAATAGCACTTTTGTTCGAAGCCTTTATATCAAGATCACAACGTGGTTTAATTTCATCTTTATGGTACCCTTTATCAGTTACCAGTATTTTAGCTAATTTTTGTCTATACCGCTCGTCATGGGTATCTGTTATGGTTTCACCGGTTATAAAATCGACAAGTTCGCCAAGTATTAGATGATGATTGTCCATATTAAAG